>CAMVIO010000170.1 GCA_947167555.1 uncultured Selenomonadales bacterium | reverse complement strand
AAAACCGCCTTTCCGATTTACGCCGCTTCAGCTTCTTCCTCTATCCATTCGCCCCATCGGAGCGTCGTTTCTCCCGCGTGCCTTGCCCGGACATATTCCGAAAACAATTTCAGCGTCTCCAGCCGTTGGATAATCCGCTCGTTTTTCCATTCCTCGTCTTTCATGGCCGTCAGGTCGGCGCCGCCGATCAGGTGCTGGCGCTCGATGATAGTCTCCGCGGGAATTCCCGGGTTGCGGATCATATCGTACATCGCCATGAACGTCGTCGTTCGTCCGTGTCCGGCGCGGCAGTGGAAATGGAGCCAGGCATCCCCGGGAAGCGAATCGACAAAATCGAGAAACGCTTCGATCGTTTCCGTATCCGGCTGGGTCCTGTCCGTCACATAAAACCGCACGTATCGGAAGCCCAAAGCTTCGACGACTTCTTTTTCCGTCTGCACATTCTGCGGGGCGAAGGTGAAGGCTTCGACGCGGCCTTTGTCGGTCTTGCCCTTCGGCACAAAGGTCGTCGCAACCCCTGAAATCCCGGCAAGGCGTTCTTCTTCGTCCAGCGCGACTTCCTCCGGGGTTTTCCCTTCGTTGGCCAGATTGCCCTTCTTGTGCCAGCTAACGGGCAGCCCGTCCGCAAAACCGTGGGACTCCTGCCGCAGGTCCACATCGTAGATGGGCGCGCCGGGGGCGGCGGCGGAAAGCGTGGCGTAAAGCGAGGCGAATCCGGCGGCTGTGCACTGGGCGCTGCCCGATATGCGGAGATTGTCCAGCCCTTCGCGGGTGGGCGGCTCATCCTCCGGCTCCACGCGCCAGTTGTCGGAAGCCATGCGGAAATTTCGCGGCTCCGCGAGCTCCGGGTCTTCGTCGAGCCGCCATTTCGCTTCCGAAACCGAAGCGGCGGTCAGCAGCAAAAGAGAAACCATAAGAATTGCAGTCTTTTTCAGCAGGTTGCGCATGCTCTTAGTCCTTTCTTGAAAAAACTATGCCCTTACAAACAGAAACGTGCGGTTGAGTCCGGCGGGTCGGCGCTCTTCGTTATCATAACGGAATCAAGCGTTACGGCGCCTGGATCAGCAGCTTTACAAAGGCAGAACGGCTGATGACGCCTGAAAGATAGCCGTTCCTGGTTACAAATACGCGCTTGATCCGGCGGTCGAATATCAGACGGCCCACGCTCTCGATATCGTCCTGCTCATCGACGGTCACGGCCGGAGAGGTCATGATCTCTCCGGCTGTCTTTGCCAAAAACCTTCTGAGATTGTCCCGATGCTCCTCGATTTCCCCGTCGTCCTTCATTTCCCAGATAAACAGCTGCCATAGGCTGGGGGACTCCGGCTTGATATGCTTGCGCATGAGGTCCACTTCACTGACCACGCCAAGAACCGTTCCGAGGTCGTTGACGACCGGGACGCCCGAAATGTCGTGCTCGATCATCAGTTTTGCGATTTCCTCCACTGTCGTATCGATCAATACGGAAATAACGCCTCTGTGCATCACATCTTTTGCCTGCATGAAAAAATCACCTTCCTTATATATGCGCAATGTAAAATAAAGCCCACTATTTGCCTCGTATATTTTAGCATTCCCTTGCGGTTTATGCAAAATGTTTTCATACGGCTCTCGAATTGAAAGACTCAAAAAGAGAAAAAATATTTTCGCCGCACTCAGACGGGGAATGTGGAAAACACATGAAAAATTTTTCTCAATTCCGTAATTTGATTGCAATTTGAGGAAAAAAGTGCTATCCTGTTACCAAATAATTCTCTGCCATAAGCGTTGTCGTGGACGGTTGTGCGTCGGCGCGCCAAATTTTGGATTGGCGGAAGAGCAAAGGGGAGAGAGGCTTATGAACAATCTATCCATCAAGACGAGGCTGTTTTTGGGGTTTGGTCTTGTCGTCGTGCTGTTTCTCGGTTATGTCGGGTTTTCCATCTATACCCTGAACACGGTGCAGGGTGAAGTGGACAACTTGGCGAAAGAGCGGATTCCGATGATGCAGGACATGAACCGGTGGGCCATGGACGCGGCGGACGCGCGCCGCTACGCGGCGATGGCGCTGATCCGGCCCGAGACTGTCGACGAGCGCATCAAGCAGGTGGACGCGAAGCTGGTCGAGATCGAGAAGCTCTTCGTGGCATATGGCGAGGCGATGGAGAAGCGCGAATACGTCCGCGCCGAGGCCAAGGAGCGGGACAAGAAGGACCTTGCGGATCTGAAAAAGCTTTGGGCGGACTATCGGGGGCGGCAGGACAACACGCTGAAGCTGGTCAAGGCCGGCCAGGTCGAGGAGGCCAAGAACAACTATATGGGGCCGGGCCGCCAAGCGTTCCTCGCGGTCAACGAGCAGGCCCAGAAGATGCTGAAGACCAATGAAGGCGGGATGAAGGTCGGGACCGACCGCATCGAGTCGGATATCGCGAACTCCAAGACGCTGGCCATGGGCACGGCGGCTGTCGCGGTCATCATCACGGTTCTTTCCGCGTGGCTCCTGATCAGCTCCATCGAGAGCGCGCTGGAGGAACTGATCCGCGTATCCGAGGAGATGGCGAAGGGCGACCTGACCCACAAGGTAGAGCTGGAAGGCAACAACGAGCTGACCGAGCTGGGCGATTGCAACAACCGCATGGTGGACGCGGTCAAGAAGTTGGTGGAGAAGATTTCCCACGGCGCGGAGCAGGTTGCGGCCAGCTCCGAGGAGCTGACGGCCACTTCCCAGCAGGCGGCGGAGGCGGCCACCCATGTGGCGCAGACCATCATCGAGGTCGCCAGCGGCATGGACAAGCAGATGAACAGCGTGGACAGCGCGAAGCAGCATGTGGATTCTGCGTTTGTTGATATGGAGGCCATGACGAAGAAGGCCGAGGTCGTCCGGGAGAACACCGAGCAGATGGCGGCGGCGGCGGACCATGGCGCGCAGCTCATGCACAACGCCATGGACAAGATGAACGGCATCGAGCAGAGCGTGGCGAACTCCGCGCAGGTGGTCAGGAAGCTGGGCGAGAACTCGAAGCAGATCGGGCAGATTGTGGAAAGCATCTCGGCGATTGCCGACCAGACGAACCTCTTGGCGCTGAACGCGGCCATCGAGGCGGCGCGCGCCGGCGAGGCAGGCCGCGGATTCTCCGTGGTCGCGGAGGAAGTCCGCAAGCTGGCCGAGCAGTCCCAGACTTCGGCGGAGGAAATCAAGAACCGCATCGCGGTGATCCAGGGCGACACCGAGGAAGCGGTGGTCGCCATGGAGGCGGGCACCAACGAGGTGGCGCTGGGCACGCAGGCCATCCGCGAGGTCGGCGAGCAGTTCAAGGACATCACCGGACGCGTCGCGTCCATCAAGTCGGAGATGGAAGAAATCAACGGCGCGGTGCAGACCGTGTCCAAGGGGATGCGGGGCATCATCGAGGCGATGGACGTCATCGACTCGGTCAGCCGGTCCACTTCGGAAGAGACCCAGACCATTTCCGCGGCCGCCGAAGAGCAATCGGCGTCCAGCGAGGAAATCGCGTCGGCGTCCCATTCGCTGGCGGATCTCGCGATGGATTTGCAAACCTCGACAGGCGCGTTCCGCATTCGCTGAACGATTATACGCACAAAAAAAGACGGCGCTTTCGGGCGTCGTCTTTTTTTGTGCGAAGGAAATGGGGTTGCCGCGTGTAAACATAAAGCAAGTATTTTTTACCTATATTCTACCTCCGCGCTTCGTCCCGCTGCTGTCTAACCCGTAGCGGAATTGGACGCCGCCCGCCGCCGCCAGTTCCTCCAGTTCGTCCTCCGCCAGCTCGCGATCCGCCAGCTTTGCCTGTATTTTCGACCAAAGCCGTTCTTCAAGGGCAGGCTCGTCGGCGGCAAAATCGACACGGCGAAACAACGCGTCAATTTCCGCGATGTCCGCCGGATGGCTGTTCGTCATGTTCTTCCACCTCCTTTGGAAATGTCTTTCTGTTTTATAATACAATTGATTTTGGGAAAAATTGACGCGCCGTGAAAATTATTATGCAAAAAATTCGCGACGCGTTTTTTATTTGTCCAGTTTTCGGCATTTCGCCAATAAACGATGATAGCGCTGGCTGACGGCTGTCGCCGTCGTCCCGGCAATGCGCCCGATTTCCCCGTTGGAGAGTCCCAGCACATAACGAAGCTCGAGAAACCTCCGTTCCTCGACTGAGAGCTGTTCCAGGATATGCTCCGCCCGCAGGCTTTCGGGAGAGCGCAGGGAATCGTCCCACGTGCTGAGCGCGGGTGCGGATTTTTCGGGCAATTCCTCTCTGACTTCCTCCAGCCGGGTCGAGGAACGCATCAGGTAATTCAGCGTCAGGTTCCGGGCGATAGTGAAAAGCCACGGGGCAAACTTTCCCCGCGTCGGGTCGAAACGCCCGAGGTTTGACGCCGCAACGACGAAAACGTCCGCCGTCAGATCCTCCGCCGCTTCGCGATGGAGGACTTGACCGTAGACGTAGTTGTAAACGCGTCCGTAATATTTCCGATAAATTGTCTCGAAATCCGGCGGGCACGATGAAGCCGACAGGGGCATAGTTCTTTCCCCTTTCAAACGCAAACTTCCCAATTAACCCTATTATTTTATCATTCTGGTGTAGTTTATGCAAAAGGTTTTCAAATCTTTCAACTTATCCGTTCATGAGGAACGGGGAGGGCTTGAATATTTCCTTCATTAACTGTGACGTGCTTTTTGGACGTCGTTTATTGAATCGTCACGGCATTCAAGCGTGAAGTCAAAACGAGAAAAAACTTCTTGAAAAACGAAAAAATGTTTCACGTGAAACAATAGAACACAGACTGAAAATAAAATGGAAATGCGCCATTCGCCTGTTCCTTAAGCGTTTAAAAATGAAGAATATCATAGGAATAATGTCTTATAAAAATCAAAAGTCCTACTTGACAGTTATTTAGAAAGATAAGATAATTATTCATATCAATATATCGGAATCCAGATTGGAAAGGGAGTTGAGGAAAATGAATGT
>CAMVIO010000169.1 GCA_947167555.1 uncultured Selenomonadales bacterium | reverse complement strand
CATGACCATGGAGCCGAAGAAGCTCACGACCACAGCGAGCATGAGCTGGCGCATCACAACGCTTCCTATACCCATGAAGCGCATGTGGCGGGACATCCGGACGAATGCGGCTGCGAGGCCTGTAATTCCCACGAAGAGTACTGCGATTATTGCGGGGAGAGCCTGGCCCACTGCAAGTGCCGGATGCCGGACGCGGACAATGTCAAGCGCGTTTACGAATTGATCAATCTGGACTGCCCCATTTGCGCGTCCAAGATCGAGCACAAGATCAAATCCCTGCCGGGCGTAGACTATGCGTCCGTCAGCTTCAGCACGAAACAGCTCCGCGTCTCGGCCAAGAATCCGGACGCCATGGTGCCTATCTTCCAGGAGATTTGCCGTTCCTTCCTGTCCTATGTGACGGTCGTCCCGAGGGACGAAGGACCGGAGCAGTCCGATAAATTCCGCACCTATAAAGTGGACGGCCTCGATTGCGCCGCCTGCTCCATCAAGGTGCAGGACGCCGTTTCCGCGATTCCCGGCGTGAAGAATGCCACGCTTGTTTACGAAACCGGCCAGCTTCGAGTTACCGCCGACAATTACGACGACCTGCTGCCAAAAATGCAGGCGGCCGCCGAAAAAGCCGAGGACGGCGTGACCATTACGGAACGGGTTCGCGCCTCCGCGCAGAAGAAATACCGCACCTACAAAGTGGACGGTCTCGACTGTGCCGCATGCTCCGTCAAGGTGCAGGACGCCATTGCCGCGCTGCCCATCGTCGACGAGGCGATACTGGTCTATGAGACAGGCCAGCTGCGCGTCAGCGCCAGAAGCTACGACGGCTTGCTGGAGCAGATGCAAAAAGCCGCCGATTACGCGGAAGAGGGCGTGACGGTTGCCGAGAGGGAGCAGTGCGGCGCCGCGAAATGCCGCACCTACGACGTGCAGGGGCTCGACTGCGCGGCCTGCGCCACCAAGGTGGAGGACGCCATCAAAGCTATGGCGGAAGTGGACGACGCCGTGCTGGTATACGCCACCGGCCAGCTGCGCGTCACCGCTCGGAGCTACGACGGACTCACCGCAAAAATGCAGGCCGTCACCGACAAAGTGGAAGACGGCGTGACCATCGTGGAGCGGGAGGACAACGCGCCCGTTCCCGACCGTAAAAAGGAGAAGAAATCTTTCCTCAGCGAGAACGCGAGGGAAATCTTCGAGCTGGTCGTAGGCGGCGCGATCTTCATCGTGACCGAATGGCTGGGCCTCGTGCCGGAACAGTACCACATGTACTGCCTGGTCGTCGCCTATGTGATCCTGGGCTGGAAGATCGTGCTGACCGCCCTGAAGAATCTGACGAAGGGCGAATTCTTCGACGAGAACTTCCTGATGACCGTCGCCACCTTGGGCGCCTTTGCCATCGAGGCATGGGAAGAAGCGGTAGGCGTTATCTTCTTCTACCGGGTCGGTGAATGGTTCCAGGATCGGGCCGCCGACCGGAGCCGCGACCAGATCATGGACGCGGTGGATATGCGTCCGGAAGTTGTCAACCTGCTGGTTGGCGAAGAGGTAAAAGTGATTCCTTCCGCCGAAGCGCGGGTAGGCGATATCCTGCTGGTGCGCGTGGGCGACCGCATCCCATTGGACGGCGTCGTCATCGACGGCGAAAGCCTGTTGGATACGTCCCCTGTCACCGGCGAACCGGTGCCTGTCCGCAAGTCTTACGGCGACGAAGTGTTGTCCGGCTGCGTGAATACCTCCGGCATGCTGAAGATTCGCGTGGAAAAGGAACTGCAGGAATCCATGGTCACGAAGATCCTGGATTCCGTGGAAAACGCGGCGGCCAACAAGCCGTATATCGACAAATTCATCACCCGTTTCGCACGGGTTTATACTCCTATCGTAGTAGGGTTGGCCATTCTGGTAGCCGTTGTACCGTCCCTGATTACAGGCGACTGGCATAAGTGGATCTACACCGCGCTGACCTTCCTGGTTATCAGCTGCCCCTGCGCTCTGGTACTGAGCGTGCCCCTGTCCTTCTTTGCGGGCATCGGCGCCGGTTCCAAGCTGGGCATCCTGTTCAAGGGCGGCAACGCCATGGAAATGCTGAAGAATGTTGCGGCGGTCGTCATGGACAAGACCGGTACCGTCACCAAGGGCAACTTCGTGGTGCAGCAGGTCATTCCGGCAGGCAGCGTCAGCGAGAACGAGATATTGCAGGCGACGGCCGGGGCGGAGCAGGTTTCCACCCATCCGATCGCGGTCAGCATCGTCAACGCGGCAAGGGAAAGAAATCTGGAGCTGCAGCGGCCGGAGCGGTTTGAGGAAATCGCCGGCGCGGGCCTGGTGGCTTATTACGGCAGCGACGTTCTGTTGGTCGGCAATCCCCGTTTGATGGATCAGTTCAAGGTCGACTACAGCGCCTATCAGGCTGCGGACTACGGCAGCGAGGTGTTGGTGGCGAAGAACGGGACTTTCCTGGGCAGCTTGCGCATCAACGATACGCTGAAGGACGACGCGAAGCAGGCCGTGGCGGATATCACGAAGCTGGGCCTGGCGACGGTCATGCTGACCGGCGACGCGCGCAGGGAAGCGAACGCCGTGGCGGCGGAAGCCGGCATCACGGAAGTACGGGCGGAGCTCCTGCCGCAGGACAAGCTGAAAGAAATGAACGACCTTCGCAACAAATACGGCGGCGTCATGTTCGTCGGCGACGGCATCAACGACGCTCCCGTCTTGGCGGGCGCGGATGTGGGCGCGGCCATGGGCAGCGGCGCGGACGCGGCCATCGAGGCGGCGGACGTGGTCTTCATGAATTCCGAGATGAGCGCGATCCCGAAAGCCATTGCCATTTCCATGGCGGTAAACCGTGTGGCTTGGCAGAACGTGGCCTTCGCGTTGATCGTCAAGGTCATCATCATGGTGGCGGGCCTCTTCGGCTACGCGTCCATGTGGGCGGCGGTCTTCGCGGATACCGGCGTGTCGGTGCTCTGCGTACTGAACGCCTGCCGCGTGCTGTATAAGAAGTTCTGAAAATCCTGAGAGCAAGGAAGAATTACATGGGCGGCGTTTCCTTACAGCTGTTCAGTTGGCGGCAGCTTTTTCGGCTGATATGGCCGCTACTGGTCGAGCAGCTTTTAACCGTTCTCGTCGGCATGGTCGACGTCCTGATGGTCGCCTTTGTCGGGGAAGCGACGGTTTCCGGCGTTTCACTGGTGGACTCGATCAATCATCTGGTGCTTCAGTTCCTGTTTGCCATGACGGCGGGCGGGACCGTCGTCTGCGCCAAGTACATCGGCGGCGGGGATTACGCTTCGGCGAAGAAAAGCGGCGGGCAGCTGATCTCGGTCACGACGTTCGCCCTGCTTCTCTTGTCCGTCGTAATGCTCTGCGGCGGGCAGTCGATCCTGGGCGTCCTCTTTGGTACGGTCGCGCCGGAGGTCATGAGGGACGCGGAAATCTATATGCGGTATACCGCCGTCTCGTTCCCGTTCCTGGCGATTTACCACTCGGCGGCCTCCATTTTCCGCGCGGAGGGCAATACGCGGCTGTCCATGATGGTTTCCTTCGGGATGAACCTGCTCAACATTGCCGGGGATGTGCTTTGCATTTTCGGGTTAGGCATGGGCGTGGAAGGCGTCGCCATTCCCACGCTGATTTCCCGGGGCGTGGCCGCCGTGGCTATTTGCGTATTCCTTCAGGCGCCGGAAAACGCGCTTCGGATTGAAAGCCTCAGGCAATGCAAGCCCAACGGGGCGATCCTGCGGGAAATCCTGTCCATCGGGATACCGAGTGGCGTGGAAAGCAGCCTGTTCAATGTGGGAAAGGTGCTGCTCCAAAGCCTCGTGTCCACGCTGGGCACGGCCTCCATCGCCGCCTATGCCGTGGCGGGCAACCTTGTGACCTATCTCTATTTGCCCGGAAACGCGCTGGGCGCCGCGCTGATGACCATCGTCGGCCAATGCAGGGGCGCGGGCGAGCCGGAACAGGCGAAGGAATATACGAAGCTGCTGGTCTTGCTGAATTACGCAGTGCTGCTTCCGATTTGCGCGGCCATGATTCTCGGGAAGAGCTTCTGGGTCGGGCTGTACCATCTTTCCCCGGAGTCCGCGCATTTTGCGGAAGGCCTTCTTATGGCCCATGCGTTGGCGATGGTGATATGGCCTGTCGCTTTCCTGCTGCCGTATTATTATCGGGCCATCGGCAGGGCGGTTTTTCCCATGGTGGTCGCCATCAGCGCGATGGTCGTTTTCCGGCTCGGATTCGCTTACCTATTCGTGGACTGGATGGGAAAAGATGTGCTGTGGATATGGTACGCGATGTTCCTCGATTGGATTTTCCGACTGGTCCTGTTCGGAGGAGCTTTTCGTAAAATCAAGCCGATATAATTTGAAAAAATTTTTATGTATTCATTTTAGGGATTATTGCATGATTTTACTTAATCCCATGTGCCGCAATGGATAGAACGCTTTTTGTGATTGTCTATGTGAATATACCTATGGGGGTATCCGTATTGCAAAATGAATTTCATTCGCGTATAATATAAAAAATTTTTATGGGTGGGTAAGTCCGCCTGTTTTGCGTGCAAAAATATGGCAATTGCGGAACAAAGACCCTTGTTTTCCCTATCGCAAAGGATGAGGCACTTCACAATCCGTTGTGAATGGATGCCGTCCGGCAGTTTGCGGGCGGAAAAAAGGGAGCGATGTTTCGTTTTGCAAATACATTCATACTACTATTTTATAGGGGGAATTGTTTTATGAAAAAAACACTCATTTCCGCTCTGACGACGGCTCTCGTCGTTGGCGCGGCCTCCACGACGTTCGCCGCGGCGAACCCGTTCGAGGACGTACCTGCCGACCATTGGGCGTATGACGCCATTGCCCAGCTCGCCGCCGACGGCGTGATCGAGGGCTACGGCGACGGCACCTATCGCGGCGACCAGGAGATCACCCGCTACGAGATGGCGCAGATGGTTGCCCGCGCCATGGCGAAAGGCGGCGGAGACAAGGCGCTGATCGACAAGCTGGCGGCGGAGTTCG
>CAMVIO010000168.1 GCA_947167555.1 uncultured Selenomonadales bacterium | reverse complement strand
ACGTGCGGAAGCTGATCCGTGAAGGAAAACTCTCCGGTCAGACGTCCGGCATGTGCGACGGCTACGCGCAGGCAAACCTCGTGGTATTGCCGAAGGATATCGCCTATGATTTTCTGCTGTTCTGCCAGCGGAACCCGCGCCCCTGCCCGCTCTTGGAGGTCAGCGACACGGGCTCGCGGCTTTTGCGCACGATAGCCGAGGGCGCGGACATTGCCACCGATTTACCCAAATACCGGCTCTACAAGAAGGGCGAGCTGGTCGGCGAATATACGGACGTGTCGGAGCTTTGGCGGGACGATTTCGTCAGCTTCCTGATCGGGTGCAGCTTCTCCTTCGAGGGGGACCTTTTGGCGGCGGATGTGCCCGTGCGTCAGATCGAGGAAGGGAAGAACGTGCCGATGTACGATACGAACATTCCCTGTGCGTCGGCGGGCGTTTTTCATGGCAACATGGTCGTTTCCATGCGTCCGCTGCCGCACGCGCTGGTGCCGAAGGCGGTGCTGATCACGGGGCAGATGCCGCGCGTACATGGCGCGCCCATCCATATCGGCGCGCCGGAGGCCATCGGCATAAAAGATTTAGCGCACCCCGATTACGGCGACGCGGTCACGATCCGCGACGGCGAGGTTCCGGTCTTCTGGCCCTGCGGCGTCACGCCGCAAAACGTAGTGATGCAGTCGAAGCCGGAACTGGTAATTACCCACGCCCCCGGCCACATGCTGATCACCGACGTAAAGAATGTGAACCTGAAATATTGAGGAAGTGAATGAAATGGCAAAAGTAGATCTCAACTGCGATATGGGCGAGAGCTTCGGCAACTATGTCTGCGGCATGGACGCCGACGTGGTGCCGCATATTTCCTCGGCAAACGTCGCCTGCGGCTTTCACGCTTCCGACCCGTTGGTGATGGAAAAGACCGTCGCGCTCTGTAAGAAGAGCGGTGTGCGGATTGGCGCCCATCCGGGTTTTCCCGACCTTGTTGGCTTCGGACGGCGGCAGATGCAGGTCAGCGCCGACGAACTCCGCACGATGGTCATTTACCAGGTCGGTGCGCTGAAAACCTTTTGCGACGCGGCGGGCGTCAAGCTCCAGCACGTCAAGCCCCACGGCGCGATGTACAACATGGCGGGCAAGGACGAGGCCATGGCGCGCGCGATTTGCGAGGGCGTCTACGCCGTCGATCCGACGCTGATCCTGCTCGGTCTTTCAGGCTCGAAGCTCGTGGAGGCGGCGAAAAAGGTAGGCCTACGCGCGGCAAGGGAAGTCTTCGCCGACCGCGCCTATGAGGAGGACGGCTCCCTGGTGGCGAGAAGCAAACCGGGCGCGATAATCACGGACGAGGATGAAGCCATAGCGAGAGTCGTCTCGATGGTGACCGAGCACAAGGTCAAAGCGATCACCGGCAAGGAAATCGCCATCGAAGCCGACAGCATCTGCCTCCACGGCGATTCGCCGAAGGCGGTTCTCTTCGCGGAAAAAATCAGCGCCGCGCTGAAAGCGGCAGGCGTAGAGATCGCGTCGATGGCGGAGGTCATCGGCTGATAGGGGTAAGCAAAAATTCATAATACCGTTTCCAAATAAAGTGGTGACATGGCGTTTTGTCATGTCACCACTAATTTTAATCGGGAGCAGGAATATTTATTCTTCCGTCGAATGTGTTAAACAAAAGTATATCGAGACGGAAGGGGAGAAAAGAAATGGCAGAAACGAATGAACTGGATTCCACTTGCGGAATCGGCGACGAAGAATTGACGGAACGTTTCAAGGCGGCTATCCGCATCGATAACGAAATCAAACGCGTCAAAGGGGCTCCGATTGCCGAATACGATGTTGAAACGCAGAGGGCATATCTGGAATACCCGGACGGGAGACGGGAATATGTCTGACGTGCTTGAAAAATTGCCGGAAATAATTGTTTTTGCTGGTCCAAACGGAAGCGGGAAAACCACGATTACGCGCATGGCAAAAATCATAGAGCCGTATATCAACGCAGACGACATCAAAATGACCACCCATTGCAACGACCTCGACGCCGCAATACAAGCGGAACGTTTACGGGAAAACCAGCTTTCGCGAGGTGAGGGATTTACCTTTGAAACTGTTCTTTCAACAGAGCGCAACTTGCATCTTTTGCAGCGGGCAAAGGAAAAAGGATTTTTTATCCGGTGCATTTACGTCTTAACGGCCGACGTGGTCATTAACGTCAGCCGCGTGCGTTCGCGACAAGCAGTCGGAGGGCATGGAGTTCCGGAGGAAAAAATACGCTCACGGTACCAAAAAGCGCTGGCGTTGTTGCCTAAACTGATCGATCTATGCGACATTTTGCACGTTTATGACAATACCAAAGAACCGTACCGTATTTTCAAGAAACGCAAGGAGACATATTTTTACTGGGAAAACAGATTTTGGGACAAGAAGCAAATCGAAGTACTGACAGGCGTTTGTCTGACATAAGCAAAAGGGGTATGGCAGTTTGGCCATGCTCACGCTCTTTACTTTGCTATACTGTGCTGTAGAAGGAAGGTGCGAACATGGCCGCTCAAACAGCTGCAATATTGGGAAACAAAGGCGAATTCAGCAGCTTCTCTTATGCGGGAAAAACAATCCGTTTTCGTACTTCTCGCCACCTTGAACGCTACACGAAAATCAAGACATGGGATAACGGTTATTTGGAAGTCATGGCAAAATACGACAATTCTCCCGAGGAGGAAGAGGACTATATCGATCTCGTTCCCATATTGAAAAATCTGTATATGGAACCGCATAAATTCCTGCAGGCAATCAAGGAGGTACAGATTCACAATGGATAAGCTGACGGAAATTGCCGACCGGGCGGATATGATTGTCAACGGCTATGCTTTCACAAAAGAAGAAAACATTATTCGTGTCCTGCATTTGGAGGAGCCGCATAACGCCGCTGTTCTGTCTGAGGACGGCAGTGTTATTGAGACAAACATGGATGACATCGAGCTTGCCTTGATTGGAAAGTATTTTGAGCGTAACCGCAAGTTCCTCTATGAAATGTCGGAGGGAATGATGCATGCCTAAATATGTATAGGAAATGGGTATCGAAAAGCGACAAAGGACTATATGGCGAATAAAATGGAGATAAGACAAAGCGAGGGGCATGGCAGTTTTGCCATGCCTCTCGCTTTGTTGAAGTTCCCAGTACAACGTGTGACGATTGTTTTATGGGAGTTTAATTTTCCCGCTCTTCAAATCGTCACGAAATATATCAGCAAGTTTATTTGTTAATTTTGATTTACCATAATAATCCAAAACAAAGTCTCGATAGCTTTTCCCATCGACAAGTACATCACTTTTCCTTGTCAACAACCAATTTCCATTTCCGCCTCCCTGTGGACTAATTTTCCATTCTTTTCCGTATTTTTTATAAATTACTTCCCTAGATCCTTGTACCTCTCTAAAGTCAGAGGGAATATAGTTTACCGTCATAGCAAAGTCTCCTCGTAGTGTTTTCAATTTTTCATTGATTCCACGACTGTAATGCGCTGTGTTTACTTGGGATTTTTTGATTGGCTTGCATTTACCGCCTACGGTCTTGACTAGCAGCCATATTCATAAATCCCCACATTGCTTCATTCTCGCAACTGAAAGCAATCGCTTCTGACCCTGCCATAATTTCAATATGTGCCGGCTTTCCTCCCGCCTGACATGTAATGATTCCACTCTCTACCCATGGCATGACATCACTATATCCAGTATAGTCACCAAAAAGCTTTGCAAATGTAATGGTATGTCCAAGTAACTGCTTGCCTCCGGGGATTGCTCTGGCACAAGTCCACTGTGTATTGTACCACATACGGTTGACCCATTCCTCTTCGGATTCTCCCTCATACGCATAGCAATTATGCACCGGAAACAATAACGCAACTGCAAACATCAAACCGAAAATCCATTGTGAAGCTTTTTTCATCGTCAATCCCTCCTGTTAAAACATCATGCTTTTTTCGCAACAAACCTTCCTTGCTTGCTCAATCTCTCGCGTGCTGACCGCGTCGTCTCCTCCTGTAGAGTTTCTTCATACGCCAGCGTCGCGTGTTCGATCTCCTCGCAACCTGTCGCGGCGCAGATACGTCGCATGGTTTCCAATAACCGTGCCCCTTCTGATTCGTTACAGTTTTTATCCACGGCATCGCCTCCTTTTAACAATTATAGGATTATTTTATAACAATATTTGTTAAAATGCAATCTTCCTTGACTTTTTCCATCTTCATTTTTATCATAGGGAAGGAAAAGCAGGAGGAATTGATATGAGCATCAATCAGCGGCTTCGGCAAGTACGGAAACATTTCAAAATGCAGCAAAGCGATTTTGCGAAGCGTTTAAGACTTTCACAAACCAGCGTTTCATGGCTTGAACAGGAAGGCAACGCCATTTCCGAGCAGACCATCCGCCTTCTGCATCTCGATTTCCACGTTTCCGAAGAATGGCTGCGCACGGGAGAAGGGACGATGTTTTCGGCGGAGGATGATTCGCCGTTGGAGAAGCTGTGCCGCGAGTATGCGGTTTCCGATTGTGAGCGACGGATTTTGGAACTATATTTTTCGTTCGACCCGAAGCGCCGGAAGATGGTCTGCGATTTCGTGGACGATTTTTTCAAGAAGGCAATGAGTGAGCGGCAGGAAGGAAAAAAGGGAGACGAGCTGTAAGTTGGAGGTTGCTTTACATTTCCTTTACATTGCGTTACAATGTGAATGAAATTACTTGATGGGAGGGGATAATCGTGGCTGCGACAAAAAACTTGAATCTTCGTGTGGACGCGGAATTGAAAGCGCAGGCGGAGCATATTTTTTCCGAGCTGGGGCTTCCAACGTCCACTGCGATTACGATGTTCCTGAAATCCGTGGTGCGATGTGGAGGTTTGCCTTTTGAAACTCGCTTGCATACAGGTTTGAAAGAAAATGCGGCCAAGCCTTTTCGATGAGAAGTAATCAACCGGGATTGGCGGCGCGATTTGCGCCGTCTTTTTCATTGTGAATGGACTTTTGTATAC
>CAMVIO010000167.1 GCA_947167555.1 uncultured Selenomonadales bacterium | reverse complement strand
AGCTGGTGGCGGACAAAAAGACGAAAACGCCCCTCGACCCGAAAAAACGGACCGGCTATCAGGTGTATCGAAAAGCCCTGGAGCGCGGCCTGCTGCTGCGTCCCCTCGGCGACGTGCTGTATTTCAACCCGCCGCTGAATATCACCCAGGCGGAATTGGACACGGCGCTGACGCTGGCGAAAGAAGCGCTGCTCGACGTGCTCCCTTTGTAAAAGCAGGAAATCCTGCGGGATTGAAGGATTTGCGGCGTCGTTTCTTTGATGGCCTGCGTTGACAGTTTTTGTTGCTTTTTTTTCCTCATTTGGTAAAAGAAAATAGATAAATGGTAGGCAAAAAACGGATTGCCTCGGCGGGAAGGAGCCGGATATGGAAAAGAAAGTGATGATGATCAGGAAAGGCACGTCCTTTATGGTCAACGCCATCGTGAAGAACCTGGAAGAGGCCGGATTCACGGTCGTGTCCGTGGACGCGACGTTGGCGGCGGTCAGCGACAAACATACGGAAGCCGACATTCTGCTGTTCTACCTCGGCGACTTTGTGGCGGATGTTTCCGATCTGCTCATTTATCTGAAAGATATTTGCGTCGAAGAGGACAAGCTCCTGATCCTGCTGGGCAATCCGGCGGAGCTGACGCTCGTGGAGGAAACGATTCCCTCTGCGCTGATCGCGGCCCGATTTGAGCGTCCGCTGGACATCAAGAAACTGGTTGACGAACTCGATCGTTTGATGCAGGTCAATGACGAGAACGCGCGCAGGAAAAACATCCTGCTCGTCGACGACGACAACACGTTCCTGAAGACAGTCAAGGGATGGCTTTCCGAAGCGTACCGGGTCACGATCGTCTCTTCGGGCGCGCAGGCGCTGATGTACATCGCGGACAACAAGCCGGACTTGATCCTGCTGGACTATGAGATGCCCGTGACCAGCGGTCCGCAGGTGCTTGAAATGATACGCAGCGAGACGAAAACGGACACGATTCCGGTGATTTTCCTGACGGGCAAGGGCGACAGGGAAAGCGTGCTGAAGGTCCTCGCGCTGAAGCCGGACGGCTACCTGCTGAAGTCGATGGAAAAGGCGGCGCTCCTGAAATCGTTGGAGGAATTCTTCGAGAAAAAGAAACACGAGCAGCTGCATGAGGTGCAGAAATAAAGAGAGGGGACGGATTTCAATCCGTCCCCTCTCTTTATGATTCTTCCAAGATCTTTTTCAGCGCGTCCCAGTCGGGCTTTTTCGCCGCCGCTGTGAGGCGGGCGTGGCGTTCTGCCTTTTCCTTCGGCACGCGGCTTCCGGCCAGTTCTTCCAGGATGAGCTGGATGCTGTCGTAGTCGAAGGATGCCGCCATCTCCTTGATTGCCTCGTAGGCTTCGGCCAGCGACGCTTCGTCGATTTCCGGCAGATCTTCCTGCTCTTTTTCTTCGTGCGCGTCCAGCGGTGCGAGCGTTTCGCCGCAGGCGCGGTAGAGCGCGAGCAGCGTCGGCGTGTCCTTTTCGATTTCCTCGATGTAGCGGCGGTTGCCCGCGTCCTCGAGCCGCGCCGCGCGCTCGGAAAGCTCCGAGGCGCCGATGATGCGCGCCGAGCTTTTCAGCGCGTGAACCTTTGTCGTGTAGTTCTGCCAGTCCTTCGCCCCGAGGAATCCTTCGATAGCGGCCGCGTTTTCCGCCACGGATTCGCGGAAGATCCGCAGGGCCTCCAGATAATCCTTCGCCGAGCCGCAGTTTTGCAGTCCCATGGCGGTATCGAGATGTTGGATTCCCGACAGCCAATCGGGAAGCTCTTCCTGGTCATCGTCGTGGTGATGGCAGGCGCATGTCATGGAGACAAGCTCGGGCGGAAGGTATTTCAGGAGTATGGCTTCCAGCTGCTTGCTGCTGACGGGCTTTGTCAGGTAATCGTTGAAGCCCTGCTCGAGGTACCATTCCCGCGCGCCGGAAATGGCGTTGGCCGTCAGACAGATCACCGGCGTTTCCCCGTTCTTGCCGTCCGTCTGCGCCCGGAGCGCCGCCAGCGTTTCCACGCCGTCCATGCCCGGCATCCGATGGTCGAGGAGGATCACGTCGTACTTTGTTTTTCCCGTCAGCGCGAGGCATTCCTGTCCGCTTTCCGCTTCATCGAGATGGATCTTTGTCTCCTTCAGCAACCCGCGCATGACGGTCAGGTTCATCTTCGTGTCGTCCACGACGAGTACGTGGGCGTCCGGCGCGATGAAGCATTCATGATACGCGTGCTCTTTTGAAATCGATCTCCGATACGCCTGCTCGAAATCGCCGATGGGCGTCCAGTCCACCACCCGCTGCTCCACGGCGAAGGAGAACGTCGAGCCCTCGCCGTAAACGCTTGCGAGCGTGGTGTCTTCCTGATCGCTGCTGCCGTCGCTTTCCGACACCATGGCGTCGACCCGGTGCCATTTGAAGGCGTCCAGCAGGCTCTGATGGTCTGGGAAGACGGCAATCTCGGCGGCAATCCCGTGCTCGTCGAGAAATTTTCGCAGCACTTGCACGATGGCGCTGTCCAAAGCGCCGATCCGCATCCCGTTCAGCGTGTCATACGACGTGGTGATCCTGTCGTCCTCACTGTGTTTGACCATGTTGTAGGTTTCGCTGCCCATCGGGAACTCAGGGTAGCCGATGACGCCGATTCGGCTTTCCGTCTTCGCGAGCCCTGCCAGGAGATCGATCTCACCGTTCAGGAGCATCTGGTAAAGATCGGTGAATCCGCCGTAGACGTACTCGTACTGCCAGCCTGTGTATTCGGAAATCTTGCGGTAGTATTCATAGGCGGAGCCCTGCCGTATCGCGCCCGGCTCGGCGCCCGACTGGAAGGCCCCGTTTTCGTAGTAGCCGACGCGGAGCGCGGGGATCCCTTTTTCGGCGTACGTCGGGTGCATGGCCGCTATCAGGAGCAGGAATACGACGGAAAAAAACGTCGTGATTTTACGCATACGAAACACTTCCCTTGCAAAGCATTGGCGTCTATCTTCTTCTGTTATTATAAAATCTTCTCTTTCATTTGCGCAATGGGTCCTTGTCATAATCGGCAGGAATTTGGAAAATAATGTCGAATTTTCTTCACGAATCCCACAATACCGATGTGCTCATGATGGGAAATAAAGAAGGGGCAGCAATACAATGAAGCAGAGTTCTTTTTACCTGAAAAACCTCTCGGGCTTTGACGCCTGGGCGAGGCAGTTTTTGGAGACCCGCCCGTGGGAGAAACGGACGGTGTTCGTTTCCGTGTTTTCCGGCTGGGAGGACGGGCTGCCGGAACTGATTCGCCGGCTGACCATGATGCTGCCGAACGCCGTGATCGTCGGCTGCACCACGGCTGGGGAGATCATGTCCGGCTACTTATCGGAGCATACGGCGATCCTGAACTTCATGTTCTTCGAGACGACCGACGTGCGCCTCTTTCCCATCGATTTTTCCGACACGCCGCCGGAGGAGGCCGCCGCGTCCCTGGTGGAAAGCCTGAAGGATGAAAAGGTCGTGGGCGTCGAGCTGATCATGTCAAAAAACGACGAAAGGACGCATCGTTTTCTTGCGGGATTGCGTCCATTGGCGCCCGGCGCAAAGGTTTTCGGCGGCGTTGCGGGAAGCACCGGGACGTCCGGCCAATATGTGATGGCGGGGGAGCGGGAGCTTCACCATGGCGCGGTCGCTGTCGCTTTTATCGGCGAGAAGCTCCGCATCCATGTGGACACCAGCCTCGGCTGGCGGCCTCTCGGCCCGTCCTTCTGCATCACGAAAATGGACGGGGACAACGTGATCAGGGAGCTGGACGGCAGCCCGCCAAAAGATATTTACCAGAAATATCTGGGCCTGACCCGCGAGGATATCAATGAAGGAAACTTGCTGTTCCCGCTTTGCACGGAGAGAAACGGGACGCTGGTCATGCGCCTGCCCAGCGAATGCACGGAGGACGGGGCGCTGGCCATCCACGGCGACTGCCGGGAGGGGGAGCACGTCCGGCTGGCCTATGGCGATCCCAGCCGCATATTGGACGCGTCTTACAATTCCCGGATCGACATCATGTCCTTCGAGCCGGAAGCGATCCTGTTGTTCAACTGCGTGTCGCGGCGGATTTTCCTGCGAAAGGACACGAATCAGGAGCTGCAGCCGTTCCGGGACATCGCGCCGAACGCGGGCCTTTACGTCCTCGGGGAAATCTGTCGCGACGAGGCCGGGAACGTGACGCTCCTGAATATGGCGATGGTGACCGCGAGCTTCCGCGAGGGACCGCAAGGGGAATCTCAGGGCCGGACGCTGTCGCTGGCGCCGCGCACGAAAAAGCTCACTGACATGATGAAGCTCGTCCAGTGCCTAGCGAATTTCGTGGCAATCACCTCCGCGGAATCGGAGATCGCGAACGAGCAGCTTGTGCAGCTCGCCAGTATCGATCGGCTTACCGGGCTTTACAATCGCGGGGAAATCGAGTCCATCCTGCGGAGGGAATTGCTGCAGCATCGGAGGAGAGACGGCGTCCTCTCCGCCATCATGATCGACCTTGACGATTTCAAGAACGTCAACGATACCTTCGGTCACGCGGTTGGAGACGACACCCTCCGGTGGAGCGCGGAGGCCATCCGAAAGGCGATACGCCGGAGCGACGCGGCGGGCCGTTGGGGAGGCGAGGAGTTCTTTGTCATCCTGCCTTACACGCCTCTGGAAGCGGCCGCCGGCGTAGCGGAGCGAATCCGGGCCTCGCTCGATGCGGGGCATATGCTGCCGGACGGAAACTCCATTACCGGAAGTTTCGGCGTCGCGCAATTCCCGAAGAGCGGCGATTACATGAGATTCTACCGCCAGCTCGACGAGGCGCTTTACCGCGCAAAACAGGACGGGAAGAACCGCGTCTGTGTCGCGAACGAGGAATAAGGACGTAATTTTTTGCAAATTGAAAAGGAAAAATGACATACCGTGTCGAATAAAAATAATACATTCATGAATAAAACATCAGCAGCATTCACAAGCCAAAAAGGTATTCCTTGAAAGAAAGGTGGAGGAATCAAGCCTATGATGTCCAACGAAAACCCAATCA
>CAMVIO010000166.1 GCA_947167555.1 uncultured Selenomonadales bacterium | reverse complement strand
AAACGCTGTGCACGGGCGAAGTCTTGAAATCCAGCATGACGACGCTCGATTGCGTCTTCGCGTCTCCCCTTGCCAATGGTAGATATAGACTCGCAGTGAGGACGCGCGGGGCGCAAAGCGCCAAAGTCCCGTCCGTCGCCACGCGCGCTATCGCCTTCCGACGAGGCGGATAGCAAAGGGACATAAGGGGCGTAAGCGACAGAAAGGACAAAATGGACGGGACAGCCCTTCTATCGCTTTTGTCGCTTGCGTCGCTAGCGTCTCATTGCGGCTGCGCCCGGCATCACTCCGGGGGCATGGACCACTGCGCGCCGTCCGGCAGGCTGACAGGCGCGTCGATGGTATCGACCAGCTCGTCGATGTCGTCCTTGCCGGCGGAAGGCGCCGGCGGCGCAGCAGGCGCGGCGGGCTTCTGCGCGGGCTTCGCCGCCTGGTCGGCCACTTTCCGCGCCTCGGAAGCGATCTCGGCATCGAGAAGCGCGAGATCGGCATCGTCATCCTCGACAGGCACAGGCGCGGGCGCACTGGTATTATTGACGCTGCGAGCGGGCGCGGCGGGCGTGTTCCGGTAGAAATCCGGGTACAGGTTGCGCCGCTGCAGATCTATTTCCTTCAGGCGCAGGCGCTCGCGCTCCTTCGCGAGCGCGTCGGCCTGCGCCTGGAGGACGGCGGCGGTCTTCGCGAGCCGCTCGTCCTCGCTCTTCGCCTTGCGCTCGTGCGCGAGCTTTTGCGCGGCGAACTGCGCGCGCTCGCTCTCCGGGACCGGCGCGGAGACGGGGGCGGGGCGCGCTTTCATGGATTCTTCCATGAATTTCATCTGCTGGTCGAAAAGCTGCTTCTGGAATGCGAGAATCTCGGAAGAATCGCTTTCGCGCGCCGGCGCCGGCGATTGCACGATGACGTTCTGGCGGTCGCGATCCTTCAGCATGAACTGGAAGAGCTGGTCGCTCAGCGAATTGTTGCGCTGCGATATGCTCATCAACAGAAGCACGAAGACGCCGATCACCGCCACCATCAGCACGACGAAGAATATGCACAGCGTCGTCATGCGCTTCTGCGCCTTCGCATGCTCGGCATCCACGTATTGCTGGAACGCCTTGAGTACGGGGAAATCGTCCATCGCATCGCCTTGCGGATAGATGCTGACGGCCCCACGCGGGATCTGCGTCCCGACATCCGGTATATCGTTTTGCATGGAGTATGGAAGGTTGTATGGTGGGATTGCGTGCGCGCGTTATTTCCGCACTACTCTCTTCGCCTTGCCTTCGCTGCGCGGCAGCGTGCCCACAGGGAACACGTCGCCCTTGGGAAGGAAGCCGAGGCGTTCGCGCAGGTGCTTTGCCACGGTGTGGCCGGTGACGCCGGGATCGGCCTCGACATTGATCGTGACATCCGTCATGCCGTCGTGCTCTTCGAGGATGATCTGGAATTCATCCTTGACGCCCGGAATCTCCATGAGCGCCTGCTCGACCTGCCGGGGATAGAAATTCACGCCCTTGACGATAAGCATGTCGTCGGTGCGGCCGGTGATGCGGTCGATGCGGATGTGCGTGCGGCCGCATTCGCACTTCTCGCGGCTGACGATGCGCGAAATATCGTGGGTGCGGTAGCGGATGATCGGCATGGCCTCGCGCGTGAGCGAAGTGAACACGACTTCGCCGTATTCGCCGTCGGGGACGGCTTTGCCCGTCGCGGGATCGACGATCTCGGTTATGTAGTGGTCGTCCCAGACGTGTATGCCGGCGTGCGCGCGGCAATCCTGCCCTGTCGTGCCGATTCCGCCCGTCTCGGTCATGCCGTAGATGTCGAAGCACTCGATATGCAGGCGGGATTCGATGCGGCGGCGCATTTCGTCGGAGAACGTCTCCGAGCCGAATATCCCGACCTTGAGCGACGGAATGTCGTGGTCGCCGGAAGGATCGGCGTCGAGCTTTTCGATGATTCTCGGCACGTAGGAGACGACGGAGCAGAAGCCCTTAACCTTGAAATCGCGCATGAGGCGGATTTGGCGCTCGGTGTTTCCGCTGGAGGCCGGCACGCAGAAAAGCCCGGCCTTGCGGCAGCCCTGATAGCACCCGAAGCCGCCGTTGAAAAGCCCGAACGTCGGCATAATCTGGAATGCGTCGCCGGTCTGGAGGCCGGCCATGGAGAAGCAGCGCGCCATGCACTCGCCCCACTGCACGAGATCGCCCTTCGTATAAGCCATCACGACCGGCGTGCCCGTCGAGCCGGACGACATGTGGAACTCGCGAAGCTCCTCGCGCGCGACGCAGTTCATCTTGAGCGGATACGCCTCGCGGAAATCCTCTTTCGTGAGGAACGGCAGGCGCGAAAGGTCCGCCAGGCTCTGCACGTCGTCGGGCGAGCCCACGCCTGCGGCTTCCAGGCGCTTGCGGTAGAATTCATTGCCCCAAACGCGGCGCAGGGTCTTCTGAAGGCCCTTGAGCTGCAACTTTTCAAGCTCTTCGCGTGGAAGAGTCTCCATCTCGCGATTCCAGACTTTTCGGTTTTTTGCTTTTCAGACAGAAGATTCATAAACGCCTCCGGAGCATAGCTCTGATATGCTCGAACTCTTTCATTTTATATTATAAACGATTGCAGCGCAAATTCCAATACCTAATTTTATATTTTTTGTGAGCTTGCACAATTTCAAACTATGAATTTTGCGTAAAACGCTATTTCCGACTGACAGATTTTCTCTTGATTTTCCACTTCAAAACAGGTAAAATAAATACAGAAAGGAAATGGAGGAACAAATCATGAGCGAGTTGTTCGGAGACGACTTTATCACCATCACCGACGAGGACGGTGTGGAATACGAGCTGGAGGTGCTCTGCAGCGTAGAATACCAGGGCAGCACCTACCTGGGCGTTTGTCCGGCCGGACAGGATGAGGACGCCGAGCTGGAGGTCAGCGTTCTGAAGGTCGTGGAGGAAGACGGCGAGGAGATTTTGGAGGCCGTCACCGACGAGGAAGAGCTTGCCGCCGTTTACGAGCTGCTGTTGGATGAGTACGAAGAAGAAGCGGAAGAAGACGAAGAATAATCCCCTCTGTTAAACACCCTGCTTGGTGCGTGATGTGCCCTTTTAGACCCACAACATTTTTACGGGACGCCTGATCTTTCCTGGTGGATTGTAGACCTCCCGCTCCGGCCTCGACCGGAACGGACGTTGGGAACAGAGAAGCCCGGAAGGGGCGACCCACCTGCCCGGAACGTGCAGGTTATAAATGGGCGCACACGGCCATAGCGGGGTTTTTTTCGCTTTTTTCAGCTTTTGTATTTTTTTGCTTTTTTACAAACTTTTTCTTGCATGTTGAAATGAAAAAGAGTATAATAGGTGGCAATCGGGCCCAAAACCGGGGCCAAAGCATTTTTTTGAGAGGATTGATGAACAAATGAGCGCATCCGCATCCAAAAAGAAGCGCAAAGAACTTGAAGAGCAGGGACTGTCCGCGAGAGACGTCGCTGCCCAGAAGGAAAAAGAGAGAAAGAACAAGCTGCTGAGGAACGTCCTGATCGCGGTCCTGGCTGTGGTGGTGTGCGCCGCTGCTGTGTTCGGCGTTATCAAGCTGGTCAATCGTCCCAGCTATGACAACAAGGCTGCTGCCGTAACCGTGGGCGAGGAAACGGTATCCGTTCCCATTTATAATTATTTCTACAACCTGAACGCTTCCAATTTCTACAACAGCTATTCCTTCCTGATTCAGGCCGGCGTACCCCTGTCCAAGCAGCAGTCCTTCTTCGGAGATGATGGCACTATGGAGGACTATCTGAAGGAGAACACCAAGAGCACCCTGCGCGAAATTCTGAACGTCTGCGCCAAGGCGAAGGCCGACGGCTTCCAGCTGAACGACGAACAGAAAGCCAACATCGACACCGCCATAGAGTCTCTGAAAGCAGAAGCTCAGAACTACGGCTTCTCCAACATGGACAAGTATCTCCACGCCCGCTTCGGAGAGGGCTGCAACGCAGACAACTACAAGCAGTACATGGAACTTTTCATGACCTATACCGCCTATGCCAGCAAGCTCAACGAGGAGTTCCAGCCCAGCGCTGAGGAGTTGAAGGCCGCCTATGAGGAAGATACCGGCGCCTATGACCTGGTGAGCTTCACCTACGCCACCGTTGCCGCCGAGTCTTCCAAGGTAGAACCCAGCGGCGAGGCCGTCAACCCCGACACGAAGGACAACACCGAAAGCACCGAGGCCGCCACCGCTCCTGCGACCACCTACACCGATGAGGCCAAGGCCGCCGCCAAGGAGAAGGCGGAGGGCTACACCAAGGAGATGCCTGAGGACGCTGTTTCCGTCACCTACAACAAGTCCACTGTTGCTACCTATCTGAACGAAGAAGTGTCCAATTGGCTCTTCGAAGACGCCCGGAAGGAGGGCGACGTAAAGGTCTTCGCCAAGGACGAAAAGGAGCTCACCTACTTTACGGTCCGCTTTGACAGCCGTGAAACCAACGATTATTGCCTGGTGAACGCGAACATCATCACGATCCAGAAGGACAAGGAAGAGGAAAAGAAGGATGATGAGAAGTCGACGGACTCCAAAGACACAGGCACAGCAGACAGCGAAGCAAAGGAAGAACAGAAGACCGCCAAGCAGAGACGCGACGCTTTGGTCGCCGCCATCAAGGACGGCATGAGCGACGATGAATTCAGCAAGGCTGTCACCGATCTGGATTTGAGCGTCAACACCAACAGTGTCTCCCACACCTACTCCATAGACGAAATCCGCGAATTCCTCTTTGACGAGAATCGCAAGGCCGGAGATCTGTTTACCAGCTATGAGAGCGATACCGCTTATTATATCGTTCGCTATGTCTCCACCGACGAAATGACCTATCGCGATACCATGGTCAAGAACAATCTGTGGACCAAGTTCTATGAAGGGATCGCTACCGCCAACGAAATCACCGTCGACGAGGAGCTCCTCAAGCACGCCTATACGGACTTGACCTTCAACGCTTCCAGCAGCGAGGGTTGATACTATTCTCTAATTAAAAGCTTCAATTATCCAATTACGGCCTGTGATGCTTGC
>CAMVIO010000165.1 GCA_947167555.1 uncultured Selenomonadales bacterium | reverse complement strand
CTGACGCCGGGAACGGTAACGATGAATGTGACCGAGGACGGCATGTACGAGGTTCATGCGTTGACAGTCGGTGCGGCAGATGGGCTTAGGAGCGGCGATATGCAGAAGAAAGTCGCATGGCTCTATGGCGAGCCGTATAAATTTACGATGTTGGAAGGGAAGGATTGACGTGCGGATTTTTTTTCTCGTGCTGATGGGCGTCCTTCTGGCGACAATCGGCTTGATGCTGCAGCGGGTATTCCAAGGGCCGACGATTTTTGACCGCATGAACGGCCTCGGCGTGATCACGGCGGACACGATTCTCTTGATTGTCTTGTTCGGCTTTCTCGACAACCAGCCGGGAATGTACGTCGACCTTGCGATGGCTTACGCAATGATGGGGTGTCTCGGCTCTGTGGTGCTTGCAAAATATTTGGGAGGGAAAAAGCTATGATTGCTGGTGTGCCCATACAGGAAACCGTTTCGGCTCTTTTGATGGGACTGGGGCTTATTTTCCTCATCGGCTCGATGATTGGGATGCTGCGGTTGCCTGATTTCTACAGCAGGGTTCATGCTTCCGGCAACAGCGAGACCCTTGGGACGATGCTGGTATTTCTCGGCCTTGCCGTGTATAACGGTGTGTCGATTACATCGGCGAAACTTTTGATTATCCTGATGTTTATTTTTGTGGGAAATCCGATTGGTTCGCATATTTTGGCGAAAACGGCGTTTAAGACAGGACATCCTGTCTGGACGAAAAAATCATTACCGGCTGATATATTGCCGGATGCGAATATGGAGGGAGGCGAAGCGGATGCAGATTTACACCATTGAAGCGATTCTCTTGGTATTCTTGATCCTGATTACCATCTGTATCATTTATGAACGCGATCTTTTAAGCGCGATCATGACTTATAGCGCGTTCAGCTTCTGCGCGGTTCTGATGTATTTGATGATGGGCTCTCCGGACGTGGCGTTCACGGAAGTCGTCGTCGGCACGGTTTCAACGATTTTCTATGTGATTGCTTTGAAAAAACTGGATAGGTGGTGCAAATAAATGCGTGGCTTTGTCATTACGGTTCTTGCGCTTTTGACCGGGCTGTTTTGCAGCAGCGTGATTTTCCTGCCTGAGATTGGCGACCCAAACAGCGCGCCGAACCAACATATCACGCCGGTCTATATCGCGCAAAGCGAGATCGACACCGGCTCCCCGAACATCGTGACAGGCACCTTGGCCGACTACAGAGGCTTTGATACGATGTGGGAAACGACGGTCATGTATCTGTCGGGACTGACGGCGGCGCTGATCCTGTCGAAATCGACGATGGGGCGCAGGCCGGAGAAAGAGGATGATTACGAATGATGAAGGATCCATTCGGCGGAATTTTATTGAATATCGCTTTTCGTATCCTTGTCCCGTTTACGCTGGTCTATGCGGTGTATGTCCTCGTGTTAGGTGAGACGTCTCCGGGCGGCGGCTTCCAGGCCGGTGTCGTCATGGGGTTTGGTATCGTGTTGGCACGGTTGATTCTCGGAGAACGGGCGCCAATTTTCAATATTCAGATGAAAAATTCTTTGGTATTGGCGGGGTGCGGGACATTCATTTATACATTGGCCGGTTGGCTTACTTTGTTCGGCGGCGGCAAATTTCTCGATTACAGCTTTCTGCCGGTGCATATGGAACCGGCGCATGAAATGCACGCTTTGGGAATCCTGATGATCGAGATCGGCGTTACGGTCTGCGTCATGATGACTATACTGAATATCATGGAAGCCGTTGTGGAAAGGAGTGACGATTGATGGATGCGTTGAATGAATTTCTCGCACAGCGGGGCATCTATACTTTGGTCATGATCCTGTTCTTCTTGGGCGTATATGGTATGGTGCTCGCGAAGCATTATCTGAAGAAATTGATGGCGATGAACGTCATGCAGGTTGCGGTTATTTTCTTCTACCTTTGCTTTGCGCAAAAAGAGGGCGGAATGATTCCGATTCTTGTGCCGGGCAATGTCGACCCAGCCAGCTATATCAATCCTTTGCCTCATGCGCTGATGCTGACGGCAATCGTGGTCAGTATGGGCACGACAGGCGTGGCGATTGCTCTCTTGATGCGAATCAAGGAATTTTACGGCTCGCTGGAAGAGCCTGAGGTGCTGAGGAGGGCGAGCAAATGAATTTAGGAGCTCACAGCCCTGTATTCATCGTGTTGCTACCGCTGTCGGCGTCACTTTTGTGCTTGGCTCTTTCGCGTCTGCACAAGCATCTTGGCGCTTGGGTAGTGCAGCTTTCTCTCTTGGGAGCTTTTGCAAGCTCGGTTGCTTCACTTCGTGAAGTGCTCGCCGAGGGCGGAAAGTCGATTCATTATTGGATGGGTAACTGGGCGCCGCCGATCGGCATCGAGTTCGCGATTGACCCGCTCAATACATCTGTGCTTTGCATGATTACCTTCATTTCGCTGGTGGTCAGTTTTTACAGCCGTCCGTTTTTACAGAACGAGGACTGGTTGCATTACGGCGGCTATTATACATTGTACGGGCTCTTGACAGTCGGCCTTTGCGGCATGACCGTAACGGGCGATGTATTCAATATGTATGTTTATCTCGAAATCATGTCGCTTTCAGGTTACGGCCTTATCGCTCTGGGCGGAAAGAAGTCGATGGTGGCGGCCTTCCGCTATCTGTTGGTGGGGACAATCGGTGCATCGCTCTATCTGATTGGTATCGGCTACATTTACGCGATGACCGGTTCGCTGAACATGGCGGATATCGGGCAACGCATCCAGCCCTTTGTCCATACGCCTCTGTTTGCTTTCGCGGTGGCTTGTTTCCTGATTGCGTTCGGAATCAAGATGGCACTTTTCCCGCTTCATGGTTGGCAGCCGGATTCCTACACATTCTCTCATCCGGGAGCGGCGGGATTCATCTCCGGTTGCATGAGCAAGGTGCCGGCCTACGCGATGCTCCGGTATTTCTTCTATGTTTTCGGCGTGCATAATACCGTGATGGAAGCTTTGATGAACGTGCTTGGCATCATGGGGATCTGCGGCATCCTGATTGGTTCGGTTATGGCGTTGGCGCAGTATGATTTTCGCCGGATGCTGGCCTATTCGTCAGTGGCTCAGCTT
This sequence comes from uncultured Selenomonadales bacterium, assembly GCA_947167555.1. GTDB lineage: Bacteria > Bacillota > Negativicutes > Selenomonadales > Selenomonadaceae > RUG12372. Next base: position 1,950 of record CAMVIO010000165.1, on the reverse strand, counting down.
GGTTATATCGCGGTAGGCATGGCGCTGGGTAATGTCCACGGCTTTATCGGTGCGGTACTGCACCTGATTAACCACGCATTTATGAAATGCTGCTTGTTCCTCGTGGTTGGGGGCATCACTTACCGGTACGGTGAGGTCAACCTGTACCGTCTTGGAGGCCTGAACCGCAAAATGCCTGTGTCGAGCATAGCGGTTGTATTGGCGGTGCTCTCGATGGTCGGCATCCCTCCCACGTGCGGTTTTTTCAGCAAATGGTATTTGATGCTTGGTGCTTATGAGGGAGGACAGAATATTTATATCGCGGTGCTGGTCATCAGCTCGCTTTTGAACGCCGTGTATTATTTCCGTATCGTTGAGCAGATGTTCGTCCAACGTGAGGCTTCGCTTCCGGAAATCCATGAAGCGGAAACCGGACTGGGTCTTCCTGTCAGTATGCTCATTCCCATCGCTGTTACCGGACTTGCAATCTTGTTCCTTGGCATTTACAGCAGCGCGCTGGTTACGCAAATCGTCAATATTGGATTGCCGGAGGTGCTGATCAAATGACAGTTATAGACGCACGTCCTTTCCTTGCAATCGGGATTGCCTTTTTGGCGGCGCTTCTCGTTTCCGTGAGCAACAAATACCCGAATATCCGTGAAACCTGGAGTGCAATCGGTTCTGTCACAATGTTCGGCGTCATCATCAGTATGGTCGGCGGCGTTTTGAATGGCGTGATATATGAATACACACTGTTCCAGCTCACGGACACCATAGGGTTAACGATGCGCGTTGACCCGGCGGGCATGATTTTTGCAGCTTTGGCTTCATTGCTGTGGATACCAATCAATTTCTACAGTATAGGTTATATGCGAAATAATCATGAGGGAATGCAGACAGGTTACTTCGCAGCTTTCGCGCTTTGTATCGGCGCGACGATGGGCATTGCGATGGCGTCTAACCTGCTGACGTTTTTTGTATTCTATGAAATCTTGACAATCTCGAGTTATCCTTTGGTGCTGCATGAGCGTGATGAGGAAGCTTTGCTCGCTTCGCGAAAGTATTTGGCTTACACACTCGTTTCCGGTCAGCTTTTCCTTGCAGGTACAGTTGGCGTGTACTGCATTGCAGGCACGATGGATTTTGCTCCCGGTGGGTTCCTTACTATCGATATGGCGCCTGCGTGGGTGTTGCAGCTTCTTTTCGTATTAATGATTATGGCGGGCAGCGTCAAGGCGGCAGTCATGCCGCTTCACGGCTGGCTTCCTGCTGCGATGGTTGCGCCGACACCGGTTAGCGCCCTTCTGCACGCGGTTGCTGTCGTCAAGACCGGCGCGTTTGCGGTGCTTCGCGTGCTGGGCTTTGTGTTTGGACCAAAACTTCTGGCGGAGCTCGGGATTGCGGACTTCCTCGCTTGGGCGGCCGCCCTTACGATTCTTGCCAGCTCTTTTATTGCGCTTCGGCAGGACAATCTGAAACGACGGCTTGCGTTTTCGACGATTGGACAGCTCAGTTATATTGTTCTTGGCGGTGCATTGCTTACGCCGCTCGCATTCAAGGGGGCATATCTGCATCTCGTGGCCCATGCGGTCATGAAGATTACGCTCTTCATGTGCGCTGGCTGCATTATCGTCAGGACGCATTTGCACGATATTAGTGAAATGGACGGGATTGGCCATCGAATGCCGGTTACGATGGGGTGCTTTGCAATTGCTTCACTGGGAATAGCAGGAACTCCATTCATTGTCGGGTTCATCAGTAAATGGAATTTGGCGATGGGCGCGATGCAAGCCGGAAAACCTCTTTTCGTCGCGGTTTGGGTGGCCTCTGCAATCTTGGCGATGGCGTATTTAATGCCGGTAGTGCGAATGGCGTTTTTCAAGCCGGAACCGGTCAAAGATCCTCGGAAATACGGCTCTATAAGCTATTGTATGTTGATCCCGATTTGCTTTACGGCGATTCTCGCTTTGA
>CAMVIO010000164.1 GCA_947167555.1 uncultured Selenomonadales bacterium | reverse complement strand
TCGTGTCCGGCTTCCTCGGCGACCACGCGGCGACCATCACGGCGGCGCGCCACGGGCTGAAATTGCCGGACAGCATCAAAAGCGACGCCGCTCCGCTGAACGGGCTCGTGAAAGAAATGCTCCGCGCCGCGCCGGAAGTCGCCTGTATGCGCGATCCGACGAGGGGAGGCGCGGCGGCGACGCTGAACGAACTGGCGGCGCAGTCCGGCACGGGCATCTTGCTGGACGAGGAATTGATTCCCGTGCGTCCCGAAGTCGAGGGCGTCTGTGAGTTGCTGGGCTTCGAGCCGCTCTATCTCGCCAACGAGGGAAAATTGATCGCCTTCGTTCCCGCCGAAAAAACGGAAACGCTGTTAGCCGTCATGCGCGCGCACCCGCAGGGAAAAGAGGCGCGGCGCATCGGCAGCGTCACGGGGAAAGCGCCGGGACAGGTGGCGATGAAAACGGCGCTGGGCGGCATTAGAATCGTGGATATGCCGACGGGAAGCCTTGTTCCGCGCATCTGTTAAATTATATTGGAAGCACTTTTCCTTCCCTTCCGAAAAATTTTCGGTGGGGAAGGATTTTTTTTTCGCAACGAGAATATTTTTTTAATGAGGTTTTCATGTAAGGTCGTTATTCTAATAAAAAAGAAACAGAAAGGGGGGATTGGGGTTGGATATGGAAAATTTTTCCCTGGCGGCGCTGGCGTTGCCGGGACAGTTTCGAAACATCCTGTCCACGCTGGAAGTGCTGGACATCCTCGACATTTTTCTTGTCGCCATCATTCTTTATAAGATATATGAAATGCTCGAGGACACGCGGGCGATCACGTTGGTCAAGGGAGTCATTTTTTTGCTTGTGTTGACGCTCCTGTCGAATTGGCTGAATCTGCACGCTATCTATTGGCTGCTGTCGAAAATGCTGACATTGCTCTTCGTCGCGTTGCCCATCGTCTTCCAGCCAGAGCTGCGGCGGGCCTTGGAGCATCTGGGCGAAGGCCGTTTCCTGGCGCATTCGTCTTTCTTGAATGACGAGGACGCGGAGAACGTGATCCAGGAACTGGACTCTGCGCTTCGGGAACTGTCGGCGGTGAAGACCGGCGCGCTGATCGTCATTGAACGGAATATGGGATTGAACGACATTTGCCGGACGGGCGTGCAGATTGACGGTCTTGTGTCGAAGGAGTTCCTGCGGAATATTTTCTTCGTGAATACGCCGCTGCATGACGGGGCTGCGGTCATCCGGGGTAAGCGCGTCATTGCCGCGGGGTGCCTGCTGCCGCTGACGGAAAACCGCACGCTTTCCACAGAGCTTGGCACGCGCCACAGGGCGGGCATCGGGCTTTCGGAGCAATGCGACGCGCTTGTGCTGATTGTCAGCGAGGAGACGGGAATCATCTCGGTGGCGGAAAACGGGCATATTCATCGGAACATTGATTCCATCCAACTCAAGGAATACCTGCGGCCGATTTTTGCGCCGGAGAAAATGAGCCTGAAGGAAATGATCGCGAACTGGAGGAACAAGAAGAAATGAATAGCCTGAACGGAATCTTCCTTCACAACCTGACGAAGAAAATCGTCATGATGGTTGCGGCTTTCGCGCTTTGGGTCTTCGTGATGAACGATCAGAATCCGCCGACGGAAAGCGGCTTTTCCGTTCCCGTGGTCACGCTGAATCCGCCGACTGAGGCTCGCATAGGGCAAAGCGCAGACCACGTACGGATCAAGCTGCGTGCGCCAAGGTCGGTTTTGGCGGAAATGAGGACGGAAGAAATCAAAGCCTTTGTGGATTTGGCGGGCTTGGAGCCGGGAACCCACCCGCTTCATGTGAATACGGTGGTGCCCCAGGGCATGGAGGTTGTGTCTGTCACACCGGATATCGTGACGTTCACGATCGATCCGATGATCCAGAAACGTATGCCGCTTCGTCTTGTCCGTGTCGGGGCGCCGCCTTCGGGGCTGACGGTGGCGAGCATCGAGCCTGATACCCGCATGGTGACGATCGTAGGTCCGCAATCTATTATCAAGAACGTTTCCGAGGTTGTCGGGACTGTGGCAATCCCCAGCACGGCAACCGGCGATCTGGATCTCGACGTTACTTTGCTGCCGGTAGACGAGGAAGGGGAACATGTCGAAAGCGTCCGCGTCGTGCCGAAGGTGATCTCTGCGCATGTGAGCTTCGCGCGGAGTCTGTCGCGCAAGGTGGTTGACGTGAAGCCGACGATCGAGGGGGCGGTGGCGTCCGGCTATACGCTGGCGGATATTCGCGTGGAGCCGTCGCGTATCGAGCTTGCGGGCACAACTCCGGTGTTGGACGCGGTGACAACGCTTTCGACGGAGCCGATTCCCGTCGTCGGGTTGACGGAGTCGACGGAGCGGACGGTGTCGCTGGTGCTGCCGGAGGGCGTGACAGTCACGAACAAGATGGTAAATGTGCGTCTCATCATCAAAAAGCAATAAATGTATGCCCGACGGGGGCTTTGCCGTCCGTCGGGCTTTTCTGTAGGAGGCTTTATGATACGGATTTCGGAGCTGTCTGTGCCTTTTTCCGACGTGCGTCCGTTGGAGGAAATCGCGGCGGAACGGCTTTCGCTTCGTCGCGATTCAGTGCTCAGTACAACCGTCGTGCGGCGGGCCGTGGACGCGCGACGGCGGCACGGCGCGCCGATTTGCTTTTCTTATGTGCTGGATGTGGAAACTGAGGAAAGCGAGCGGAATATCCTCGCGAAGTTTCGGCGCGACAAGAAAATCGCCGCTGCGCCGGAGTCAGCCCCATCGGTTTTCACGCTTCTCACGGAGAAAAAAACGGCGCTGCCTGAAAAGCGCCCCGTTATTGTTGGCTTCGGCCCTGCGGGAATGTTCGCGTCGCTGGCTTTGGCCACTGCGGGATGCGAGCCGCTTGTCCTCGAACGCGGACAGGATGTAGACGCGCGTCATGCGGCGATCGAGCGGTTCTGGTCTGGCGAGTCGCTGGACGAAGATACGAATGTGCAGTTCGGCGAGGGCGGCGCGGGAACGTTTTCCGACGGAAAACTGACGGCGAGGGGCGGCGACCCGCTGCAAGGGGATGTAATCGACGCGTTCATTCGTGCGGGTGCGCCGGAGGAGATCCGGTACATGGCGAAGCCGCATATCGGCACCGACCGCTTGCGAGGCGTCGTGAAGGCAATCCGGAAAGAAGTGATTCGGCGCGGAGGTGAGATTCGCTTCAGCGCGCGCATGGAGGATCTGGAGCTCGGCACGGAAGGCGTGCGTGCCGTCCGCCTTTCAGGCGGCGAACGTATCGGGACGGATGCGGTACTGCTGGCTATCGGACATTCCGCGCGGGATACTTACCGAATGCTTTATGAAAACGGCGTCGCAATGGAGGCGAAGGCCTTCGCCGTCGGCGTCCGCATTGAGCATCCACAGGAATGGATCGACCGGGCGCAATACGGCGAGGACGCGGGAAATCCGCGCCTCGGAGCGGCGGATTATGCGCTGACCTTTCAGGACGCGGTGACGGGGCGGGGGACGTACTCCTTCTGCATGTGCCCCGGCGGTCAGGTCGTCGCGGCGGCTTCGGAAAGCGGGCGGTTGACGACGAACGGCATGAGCCTTTACGCGCGGGATTCCGGCGTCGCGAACGCCGCGCTTCTCGTGCAGGTACGCCCCGAGGATTTCGGCGGCGGCGTCCTGGGCGGCGTCGCGTTCCAGCGGGAGTATGAGGCGGCTGCGTTTCGGATAGCGGGCGGAGAATTTCGCGCGCCGGTGCAAAGCGTCGGGGATTTCTTGCGAGGAACGAGAGGCAGCGGTGATTTTTGTATTTCTCCGACTTATCGCCCCGGCGTTGCTCTCTGTCGTCTTGACGATTGCCTGCCGCCTTTCGTGACGCGGACGCTCCGCGACGCGCTGCCGGCTTTCGACGGGAAAATCGCAGGCTTTGCTGCGCCGGATGTGCCGATGACCGGCGTTGAGATGCGATCGTCGGCGCCTTGCCGGATTTTGCGGGACCGTGAAAGCTTTGTTTCCGTCTCGACGCCCGGCCTTTATCCCGTCGGTGAGGGCGCAGGCTACGCAGGCGGCATCATGAGCGCTGCGGTGGACGGCCTGAAAGCGGCGCTTGCGTTTTTGAAGAAAATGGGTAAAATATAGAGCAGTATTTTTATAAATGAAATTCAACCGGCAGGAGGAATATATAACATGGCGAGAATGTTTGGGACGGACGGCGTGCGCGGCGAGGCAAATCTGGAGCTGACGCCGGAGCTTGCGTATCGGCTGGGACGCGCGGCGGCGCTTTATTTCGGCGAGGGAGGCGCGGAGAAGCCACGAATCCTGATCGGGCGCGACACGCGGATTTCCGGGCCGATGTTCATTTCCGCGCTGGCAGCGGGCGTCTGCTCGGCGGGCGGCCATGTGGTCATCGCGGGCGTGATACCGACCCCGGCCATCGCGTACCTTGCGAAAAAGCATGAGATGGCGGCGGGCATCGTCGTTTCCGCTTCGCACAATCCTTTCGGCGACAACGGCATCAAGTTTTTCGGCGGCGACGGCTACAAGCTGCCCGACGAGGCGGAGGACGAGATTGAGAAAATCGTGCGTCGCATCGAGGCCGAGGATGAATTTTACCGTCCCTCGGGCGCGCTCGTCGGCTCGCTCAAATACCGAAAGGAACTTTTGCAGGAATATATCGACTATGTGCTTTCCACGACGGACGTGCGCCTCGGCGGCATGAAGATCGTACTCGACTGCGCGAACGGCGCGGCCTATGAAGCGATGCCGGCAATCCTTCGGACGCTCGGCGCGGAGCTGACGGTGATCCATGACGCGCCGGACGGTGTGAATATCAACGACGATTGCGGGTCGACGCATCTGGAGTCTTTGATCCGCAAGGTGAAAGAGGTCGGCGCGGATATCGGTATTGCCCACGACGGCGACGCCGACCGTTGCCTCTGTGTCGATGAAAAAGGCGACGTCATCGACGGCGACCGTATGCTTGTGCTTTGCGGCCTTGCGCTGAAGGAAAAAGGCGCGTTGCCGAACGATACCATCGTCACTACCGTCATGGCAAACATCGGCTTCCATAAGGCGGT
>CAMVIO010000163.1 GCA_947167555.1 uncultured Selenomonadales bacterium | reverse complement strand
GTTACGGCACGGGTCAGTCCACCTGGGAAGGCATCATGCGGGCGACGAATCTGATCGTGGCGGGCAAGAACGTGGTCATCGCGGGCTACGGTTGGTGCGGCAAGGGCGGCGCCATGCGCGCGAAGGGTATGGGCGCTAACGTCATCATCACTGAGGTCGATCCGATCAAGGCGATTGAGGCGGTTTTCGACGGGTTCCGTGTGATGCCGATGGACGAGGCCGCGAAGATCGGCGATGTGTTCCTGACGCTGACCGGCGACAAGGACGTGGTGCGGGGCCGTCATTACGAAGTGATGAAGAACGGCGCGCTCCTGGCGAACGCCGGCCATTTCGACGTGGAAATCAATATCCCCGAACTGGAGGCGGCGTCCGTTTCGCATCGGACAGTCAAGCCGAACATCGAGGAATATGTTCAGAAGGACGGGCGCAAGATTTATCTGCTGGCGGAAGGGCGCCTCGTCAATTTGGCGGCGGGCGACGGACATCCGGCGGAGGTCATGGATCTTTCCTTCGCCGTGCAGTTCTTCTCGGCACTGCATTTGTTGAACCATCACAAGGAGATGGAAAACAAGGTCTATCTGATGCCGAACGAGATCAACGACAGGATCGCGCGCATGAAGCTGGCGTCCATGGGCGTCGAGATTGACACGCTGACGCCGGAGCAGAAGGCGTATCTGGGTTTGGCTTGATTTATCCTGGCTCTATAGAAGGGAGAGGTTGCCATGAAGACCATCATCAAGGGTGCGTCCGTTCTTTTGCCGGACGGAAAAGTGAAGGAAACGAATATCGCTATTGACGGTGCCAAGATTGCCAAGGTCGGTAATGCGGCGGATTTTGCCGCCGATACGGTAATCGACGGCAAGGGGAAGTTCGCTGTGCCGGGCTTCGTCAACGCGCACACCCACGCATCCATGACGCTGCTCCGCAGCTACGCTGACGACATGAACCTGATGGACTGGCTGCAGAACAAGATCTGGCCCATCGAGGCGAAGATGAAGAAAGATGACATCTATTGGGGCGCGATGCTGGCGGCGGTGGAGATGATCCGCACCGGTACCACGACCTTTGCCGATATGTACGGCGATATGGAAAAGGTAGCCGAGGTCACCATCGATTCCGGACTTCGCGGCGTTCTTTCGCGGGGCATTATCGGCTCTGCGCCGAACGGCGAGGCTGCGCTGGAGGAAAACAAGAAACTGTTCGACGACTATCACGGCGCGGGCGACGGTCGCGTCACGGTGATGTTCGGTCCCCACGCGCCTTATACTTGCCCGCCGGATTTCCTGCGGCGGGTCGCGGACATCGCGAAGGAGCGCAAGGCCGAGGTGCATATCCATCTCGCCGAGACGAAGGGCGAGGTAGAAAACTGCCTGAAGGATTATGGAAAGACGCCGATCGCGCTGATGGAGGAGACTGGCATTCTCGACTGCGGCGTACTCGGCGCCCATTGCGTGCATCTGTCTGACGAAGACATCGCGCTGATGAAAAAGTACAATACCCGTGCCGCGCATAATCCCGGCAGCAACATGAAGCTGGCCAGCGGCATCGCGCCGGTGCCGAAGCTCCTGAAAGCCGGCGTTTGCGTCGGGCTCGGTACCGACGGCACGTCCAGCAACAACAACCTCGATATGCTGGAGGAAATCCGTCTCGCGGCGCTGCTGCACAAGGTCGATACCCTCGATCCGCTGGCGGTGCCCGCGCTGGAAGCGGTCAAGATGGGAACCGAATACGGCGCGAAAGCTGTGGGGCTCAAAAATCTCGGAAAAATCGAGGAAGGCTGCCTTGCCGATATCGTGCTGTTCGATATGAGCGGCGCGGCCTGGACGCCGAAGTTCGACCTCGTTTCGTTGCTCGTTTACGCAGCAAACAGCGCCGACGTCGATACAGTGATGGTAGCGGGCAAGCTGCTGATGGAGAAGAAGAAGCTGCTGACGCTGGACGAGGAGCGTGTGCTGTTCGAGGCGAATCGCTGCGCGGAGCGGATTTCCGCGAAATAATATCGATACTTTGCGAAAGGTGATTTTGCATTGAAGAAAAGGAAGGCCGGAAAAAAATCGCTGCGGTCGAAGGTGGATGAAGCGAGCATACGGCGCAGGCACGAATTGATCGGCATTGTCCTCGTGGCGGTGGCGGTCCTTTCGGTCTGCGGTCTTTTGGGGTTCAACGCCGGTTTTGTCGGTCTTTGGCTCGCACGGTTTTTCCGTTATTTCTTCGGCGTCGGGAGCTGGATTTTTGTCGCCGTCCTGCTTTGGGTGGGGGGCACTCAGATTATCAAGCATCGGACGTCTTTTTCGTCAGGATTTTTGGGCGTTTTGGGCTTTCTCGCTTTCGCGCTGGCTCTTTATCACCATTTCACAGCGCAGCCGGGGACTGAGATCTTGCCGGAAAGCTTGCCGAAGGGCGGCGGACTTTTGGGCGGCGTGCTTTTGCTCCTGCTCCGAAAAATCGCGGGCGTCAGCGGCGGCCTTATCATCATCTTGGCAGGGCTTTTAGGGACATTCCTATGGACGACGAAATGGTCGCTTTCCTCCGGTATCCTGCGGACGCGGGATAAGGCGAAAGCGGGCGCGTCTGCGGCGAGATCGGCAATCGGAGCTGCCCGGGAGCGAATCGAAGAACGCAGGGAGCGCCGCCGTGCCGAAAAGGAAGAGGAAGAAGCGCGCCGAGCGGCAGAGGCAGAGCAGGAATCCAAAAGTGAAAAGCCTGAGACGGCACTTTCGCTTGAGTCTGTCGGCGAGAGGAAAATCCTCTACGACCAGATGCAGGACGATCATTTTACGGGAGAATCTGCGGCGATTGCGGCGCAGCCGGTACCGCAGGAAGCGGAAGAACCGGAAAACTCAATGGTGATTGTACGTCCAAAGCAGGGAACCCTGGCGAAAGACGGGTTCATGGCGAGACTCCGGCGGCGTTCGGAGGCACGGAGCCGTATGGCGATGAAGGTCGAGCCGCCGCAGCCTGTCGAAGAAAAGCAGGATTTGCCGGAAACACCGACAAAGGAGGAACCGTCGCCAGTTACGGCGATTCCTGATATGGAACCTCCCGAGACTATTGCTCCGGTGGAGGAGATTGCTGCGCCGGAGCCCCATAGAGAAGAAACTGCTTCTTTTACAGTGGCGGAAGTTAACGAAGCCGAGCCGGAATCGCCTGCGGCATCGACGGAAGCTGCTATTCCCGAGCCGGAACCGGCCCAGACGTTTTCTATCGAGTATGGCAGACGGGAAGCGAAAGCGGAGCCCAAACCGGAGATCGATGCGCAAGACGCTTTGGCTCGCGCCATGAGCCGCGCGCTGGGACATGAGATGGCCGAGGAGGAAGACGAGCCTAAAGAATATCGCCTTCCAAAGGTTTCCGAGATTCTCGAAAAAAGGCAGGCGGAACAGAACGATGAGTTGGAACGGGAAATCGGCGAAAACGCGCGGGTTCTTGCGCAGACGCTTGAAGACTTCCGTGTCAAGGCGGACATCATCAACGCCTGCCACGGTCCTGCGGTCACTCGTTACGAGCTGAAACCTGCTCCGGGCGTCAAGGTCTCGAAGATCGAAAATCTCGCTGACGATCTGGCGTTGGCGTTGGCGGCGTTTTCCGTACGTATCGAGCCGGTGCCGGGCAAAGCGGCCATCGGCGTCGAGGTACCGAACAAGACGCTGGAAGGGGTAACTCTCCGTGACGTCTTAGAGGACGCCGCATTTATGAAATCAGAATCGCCGCTGACTGTCGGTCTCGGCATCGATATCGCCGGGCAGGCGATTTTTGCCGATCTCGGCGCGATGCCGCATCTTTTGATTGCGGGCGCGACGGGCTCGGGAAAATCAGTCTGCGTCAATACGTTGATTACCAGCATTTTGTTCAAGGCGCGGCCCGACGAAGTCAAATTCATCATGATCGATCCGAAGATGGTCGAGCTTTCCAATTACAACGGAATCCCGCACCTGATGGTGCCGGTGGTCACGGACTCGAAAAAAGCGGCCTCGGTGCTGAACTGGGCCGTGCAGGAAATGGAAAAACGCTACGCGAAATTCGCGGAGATTGGCGTACGAAAGATGGCGGACTATAACGACGTCGTACCGGAGGAAAAGATGCCGGCTGTCGTCATCATTATCGACGAGTTGGCAGATTTGATGATGGTCGCGCCGAAGGACGTGGAGGAAGCGATTTTCCGCCTGGCGCAGAAGGCGCGCGCGGCAGGGATACATCTGGTGCTGGCGACGCAAAGACCGTCGGTGGACGTCATCACGGGCACGATCAAGACGAATATCCCGTCCCGCATTTCATTTGCCGTTTCGTCGCAGATCGACTCGCGGACGATCCTCGACACGGGCGGCGCGGAAAAGCTTCTCGGCAAGGGCGATATGCTGTTCTACCCGATTGGCGCGGCGAAGCCCATGCGCGTGCAAGGCGCGTTCATCAGCGACGGGGAAATTGAGCGACTGTTGGACTTCATTCGTTCGCAATGCGAAGAGCCGGAGCCGGATGAGGAAATCATGCGTTTCACCGAGGAAGCGGCAGAAGCTGCGGAGGACAAAGGCAAAGGAAAAACACCGTCTTCGGCGCAGGACGAGCTTCTGGAAAAGGCCGTCGACCTCGTGTTGACGACGGGGCAAGCTTCCACGTCGGGAATCCAGCGACGTTTCCGTATCGGTTATACGCGGGCGGGACGGCTGATCGACACGATGGAGGAACTGGGAATTGTCGGACCGAACGTCGGCAGCAAGCCGAGAGAGATTTTGATGACGCACGAAGAGGCGACGGAAGCCATCCGTTCCTTCGGGGCGTAAGGAGATGAGGATAATGCTGGAATGGCTGGCCGATTTCTTTGCTAAATGCATCGGTGAATTGCAGCGGATGGATCTGCCCGATACATCCGTCGCGAGAAAGTTCCTGTTTGTCCTTGTCGGGATACTTCTGACCTTTTCAGGAATTATGTGTTATGTGCTATTGGGAGACCGGGGCGGCAGCATGAAGACCGGGGAGCCGCTCAGCGTTTATATAACCGTCCAGCCGGGCATGACGGCGGGCAGCATCGGGGAAATGCTTGAGCAGCGCGGCGTCATCGGCAGCAAACAAAAATTTTGGTTTATTGCGAAGATAAGCGGCGAGGAGCGGAAATTCAAAGCGGGCACTTATCATATGTATGTGAATA
>CAMVIO010000162.1 GCA_947167555.1 uncultured Selenomonadales bacterium | reverse complement strand
GGGAGGCAAGTCTATGAATATTCATGAGTACCAGAGCAAGCAGATCCTCAAGGAATTCGGCGTCAAAGTCCCGAACGGGAACGCGGCGTTCAGCCCGGAGGAGGCGGCGCGTTTCGCGAAGGACCTTTCGACCGACGTGGTCGTGGTCAAGGCGCAGATTCACGCGGGCGGCCGCGGCAAGGCAGGCGGCGTGAAGCTCGCGCACAATATCGACGAGGTTAAGTCTTATGCTTCGGCGCTTCTCGGCAGGATTCTCGTGACCCATCAGACGGGACCCGAGGGCAAAGAGGTTCATCGTCTCTTGATTGAGGAAGGGTCCGACATCGAGAAGGAATATTATCTTTCCCTCACCGTGGACAGAAAGACGGCCCAGATCGTGATGATGGGCTCCGCGGAAGGCGGTATGGAGATCGAGGAGGTCGCGGCCAAGACCCCCGAGAAAATCTTCAAGGAATATATCGATCCGGGCGTCGGCCTGATGCCCTTCCAGACAAAGCGCATGGCTTACAATATGGGCTTCAAGCAGTCCGTGATCGCAAAGGCTTCGAAGACGATGGAGTGCCTCTATAATGCTTTTGTGGCGAAGGACTGCTCCCTTGCCGAGATCAATCCGCTCGTCGTGACGAAGCAAGGCGAGGTCGTCGCTCTCGACGCGAAACTTAATTTTGATGACAGCGCGCTTTACCGTCATCCGGACATCGAGGCGCTCCGTGACATCGACGAGGAAGACCCGAAGGAGCGCGCCGCTGCGAAGGCGTCTCTTTCCTATGTCAATCTCGGCGGCGACGTGGCCTGCATGGTCAACGGCGCGGGACTCGCGATGGCGACGGTGGACATCATCAAATTCTACGGCGGCGAGCCTGCAAACTTCCTCGACGTCGGCGGCGATTCCACGGTGGACAAGATTGCCGAGGCGTTCCGCATCATGCAGTCCGACGATCAGGTGCACAGCGTATTCGTCAATATTTTCGGCGGCATCAACAAGTGCGACGTCATCGCTGCGGGCATCGTCGAGGCGGCGAAGGTCGTCGGCCTCCGGGTTCCGGTCATCGCGCGCCTTGACGGCACGAACGTCGATGAAGGGCGGCGCATCCTGCGGGAAGCGAACGTCCCCGGCGTCCACATGGCGAAGAACATGGTCGAGGGCGCAAAGCTGGCCGTTGAGCTCGCGCAAGAGAAGAAGCTCCAGGCGCGCATCAAGGGCTGATATCGACGATAGCGGAATACGCTTAACATAGAGGAGGCAGACAATATGGGTATTTTTGTTGGAAAAGACAGCCGCGTCGTCGTGCAGGGCATTACCGGCAAGCAGGCGACGTTTCATACGAATATCATGAAGGAATACGGCACGAACGTCGTGGCCGGCGTGTCACCGGGAAAAGCCGGGGAGACTGTGCTGGACACGATCCCGGTATTCAATACGGTTTCGGACGCCGCAAAGGAGACCGGTGCGAACGTCTCGGTCATTTACGTCCCGGCGAGGTTTGCCGCTGATGCTGTGATGGAGGCGGCGGACGCGGGCATGGATCTCGTCTGCTGCATCACCGAGCACATTCCTGTGCTCGATATGGTGAAGGTACGCCATTACCTGAAATCGCGCAAGACAAAGCTCATCGGACCGAACTGCCCCGGTATCCTGACCGTGGATGAGTGCCGTCTCGGGCTTTTACCGACCTACATCCACAAGAAGGGGCATGTCGGCGTCATCTCGCGTTCCGGCACCCTGACCTATGAGGTCACCTATCAGCTCACGATGGCAGGCATCGGCCAGACAACCTGCATCGGCATCGGCGGCGACCCGGTCAAGGGGCTCGACTTCATCGACGTGCTGGACGCGTTCAATCAGGATGACGAGACGCTGGCGGTCATGATGATCGGCGAGATCGGCGGTACGGCGGAGGAAGAGGCCGCCGCGTGGATCAAGGAGAATATGAAGAAGCCTGTTGTCGGTTTTATCAGCGGTCGTCAGGCGCCTCCGGGCAAACGCATGGGCCACGCCGGCGCCATCATCAGCGGCGGCAAGGGTACGGCGGCGGACAAGATCAAGGCGCTGAACGACGCGGGCATCGAGGTCGCGGACACGGTCGCCAGCATGGGCGAGACGGCGGTGCGCGTGCTGAAAGAGGCAGGGCTTTACGAGAAGTGCCACACCTGCTGAAGCAAATTGGAATAGAAGAAAAGAGCTGCACGGCGTTTGCCGTGCGGCTTTTTCGTTCCTGTTGCGGGAAGCGCGGAGTTCGTGTACAATACAAAGGTACGAAAAAATCAAGGAGGCGTGTCGCCGTTCATGCATCTGTCGGAGTTTATGCCTTTTCTCAGCGCGGAATCCAAACGCATTCTCGGAGTGTTTGTCTCTTCGGAAGCTTTGTTCTTGGTGGAACTGGAGACACTCGCGGAGATCGGGCGTTTTCGCGTGCGGCAGGCTCGGGAGGAAAAATGGCGGGGAACGGGCGCGCCCTGGGAAGATGCTGTGGCCTTTTCGGAAAGCCTGATGCGCCTTTCTGTGACATACGGCCTCTCTTATGATAATATTAGCGTGTGTTTGCCGAGGGATTTGTTTTTCGTTTACGAGCGGGAATTTCCGCCGATGGAACGTCAGGAACTGGAGGCGGCAGCGCGCTGGGATATCGAGACGAATGTGCCGTTTGATGAAGGCGCTTATTGGCCGGGCTTCGGGAAACACGAGGATCGGCTGGAGCTTGCGGCGTTGCCTTCGGAGTATGGGCGCGATTTCGTGGATGCGATGACGACGTCAGGGCTCGGTGTTTCCGGAGTGACGATGGAGCCGCTGCATTTTTCCTGTCGGCGTGAGGGCGTCCGTATGGTCTGGCGTGACGCGGCGGTGGAGCTTCCCGCGCCCGTCCAACGGGAAAAATGGACGAGAGAGTTTTTGACGGCGCTTTATGCTGCGCTTCGGCTGTATTATCCGTCTGTCGGCGTCGAGTTCCTGCCGGGGGAAGAAAAGGCGGAGCGCGTGCGTCTTTTGCAGACGGCAGGGAATCTCGTGCTCGCCGCAACGTTTTTTCTTGTTTCTGTGCTTTTTGCGCGGAATCTTTGGCTGCTTTCGGCGGCGGATTCGCGGCTGGACAATCTGCGGCAGGAATACGCGCTGGAACGGCGGGAACGGGAAACGATGGTAGGGCTTGCGGGCGGGCAAGCGGAAATTGAGGGGACGGAGAAAGGGCTGCAAAAGCTTTCGGCGGAACGCCGCTCATGGTACGCTATGTTCAGCGAGCTTGGCACTGTCGCGGTGGACGGAGTGTACCTGACGGAGTTTGATATGCAGGAGGACGGCTCTCTGCTCTGCGGCGGACACGCAACGGATCACGGGCATCTCGCCGCTTATCTGGATCGATTGGGAAATGAAGCGACGGCGCTTCGGGAAAAGCCGCTTTTGAAGGAATCGGCGGCGGATGAGCGCGGGGCGCTTAAGTTCAAGCTTCGGTTGAGATTTTAGGGGAATGGCGGAAAAGAGGAAGAAATGAAAGCAAGGCAGGCGAGGCTGCGTTTTTTCGGGATGACCGCTCTGGCGGTGATTTCGGGCGCGTTATTCTATTTGTTGTCCTATGCACCGCAAAGCGAAGCTCTTTGTGCGAAAGAAGCGGAAGCAGTCTCGTTGCGAAAAGAGATAGGGGAAGCGGCGAACTTCCGGCGATCGCATCCTGATCCCGCGAAAGAGGCGAAGTCAGCAGCCGAGAGAAAGCGCGCTTTGGATATAATGATTCCGGCAAATCTTGACGCGGGCGCGTTTTTGATGGAGGCGGAGAAACGCGCGGCGGAATCCGGCGTCACGCTGCTTGGCGTTGCGCCGGGGGATACGGGAACGACGGGCGGTTTCGCGACGGAAAAGCTGCGGCTTTCCGTTCGCGGTGATTATTTTGAGTTGCTGGATTATTTGTATGCGTTGGAGCAGCAGGGGCGATTCGTGAAAATCGACGCGATGCGCGGCAAGGTCGAGGAAGGCGTATTCAAGGGCGAGATCGAGCTCTGGATTTATGCGCGGGCAATAGAAGGAAAGAAGGAAAGTTAGTATGACGCAGTTTCGTTTTCTGACAGCGGGGGAATCCCACGGCCCCGCTTTGACGGCAATATTGGAGGGGATTCCCGCCGGGCTTCGGCTCGACCTGGAGAAAATCAACCGGGATCTCGCGCGGCGGCAGCAGGGTTACGGGCGCGGCGGGCGCATGAAGATCGAGACGGACAAAGCGGAAATCATGTCCGGCGTGCGGTTCGGCGAGACCATCGGCGGTCCGATTACGATACAGGTGAAGAATAAGGATTTCGAGAACTGGACTGACCGCATGGCGGTTTTCGGAGAGCCGTCGGGGGAGAAGGTTACGGCGGCGCGTCCGGGTCATGCCGATCTGACGGGCGTCAGGAAATATGACCGCGAGGATATCCGGGACATCCTCGAGCGCTCCAGCGCGAGGGAAACGACGATGCGCGTCGCGGCTGGCGCGGTGGCGAAACAGTTCCTCGCGGCGCTGGGAATAGAGATTTCTTCCCGCGTGCTGAATATCGGCGGCGTATGCGCCGACGCGGCAAAAACGACAGGCAACGAGGCGTCGGAAATGAATTGCCGCGACGCCGAGGCTGAGGAGCGCATGAAGGCGAGAATCCGCGAAGCGAAGGAAGCGGGGGATACGCTGGGCGGCATTTTTGAGGTCGTCGTGACAGGCGCCCCTGTCGGGCTCGGCAGCCATATCCAGTGGGACCGTCGGCTCGACGCGCGTCTTGCGGGCGCTATGATGTCGATTCAGGCCGTCAAGGGCGTGGAAATCGGCGAGGGGTTCGGTTACGCGGAGCTTCCGGGCAGCCTTGCCCATGACGAAATGTTTTACGACGAAACGGATCATGTCGTGCGAAAGGCGAACCACGCGGGCGGCCTCGAGGGCGGCATGACGAACGGAGAGCCGATCGTCGTTCGCGCGGTCATGAAGCCAATCCCGACGTTGATGAAGCCGCTCCATTCGGTAGATATTGCAGCGAAACAGCCAGTGCTGGCGTCAAAGGAAAGAAGCGACGTCTGCGCGGTATCGGCGGCTTCGGTGGTCGGCGAGGCCATGACGGCGCTGACAATCGCCGCCGCCGTCACGGAGAAATTCGGCGGCGACGCGATGCGCGACTTGCTGGACGCGGTGCGCGCTTATCGGGAGAG
>CAMVIO010000161.1 GCA_947167555.1 uncultured Selenomonadales bacterium | reverse complement strand
GCATACGAAAGCGCATGCCGTGCAAAACTCTCGATGATGTCCGATTCATTTTTCACCATCGTGATAACCGCAATCTTGTTTTTCAAGAAACCTCACCTCAAACTTTGCAAAACACTCAAAAATACAGACTATTCTTCCTCCGGCTCCTCGCTTTTCAATATCTCCTCCACATAGGTCGGCAAGGCGAAGGACGCCGCGTGGAGCTTCGTGTTGTAGTAGCGGGTCTTGATGCCGAGCTTTTCCCATTTTTCCCAGTCCACACCTTTGACCGGATGGTATTTCTTCGACGCGAAGCCGAAGAGCCAATGGCCGGACGGATAGGTCGGGATATGCACCTGATAGACCCGTGCCAGCGGGAACGAGCTGACGATGCGCTTATGGGCGCGCTGCATCGCGTAGGCCGTTTCCTGATAAAACGGGCTTTCGTGCTGGTTGACCATGATGCCGTCCTCTTTGAGCGCACGGAAGCAGTTGCCGTAGAATTCTTTTGTAAAAAGGCCCTCGCCCGGTCCGAATGGGTCGGTGGAGTCCACAACGATTACATCGTATTCGTTTTCGTGATGACGGATGAATTTCAGCCCGTCCTCGTAATGGATCTTGACCCGGGGATCGTCGAGCTTCCCGGCCGTCTGCGGCAGGTATTTTTTGCAGGCGTCCACGACCTCCTCGTCGATCTCCACCAGGTCGATATGCTCCAGCGCCTTGTAGCGGGTCAGCTCGCGCACCGAGCCGCCGTCGCCGCCGCCGATGACCAGCACGCGTTTCGCGTTCGGATGCGCGCACATCGGCACATGGACGATCATCTCGTGGTACATGAATTCGTCCTTCTCGGTCAGCATGGTGTAGCCGTCGAGCACCAGCACGCGGCCAAACTCCAGCGAATCGAAGATGTCGATGCGCTGGAATTCGCTCTTGCCGCTGTAGATCTGTTTGTCCACCTTCATCGAGAACCGCACGTTTTCCGTGTGCGGCTCGGTAAACCAAAGTTCCATTTATTTTGCCTCCGTCTATTCTTCCATCACATTCAGCCGCCGAATCTCCATGTCCTCCGGGCCAGTCATTGAGCAGCCTTTATCCTTTGCGTAGTGGATATAGGCAAGGATTTCTTTCGTAATCAACTCGCCCGGCGCGAGAATGGGGATGCCAGGCGGATAGCACATCACGAATTCGCTGCACACACGCCCTTCCGTCTCGTCGATCGGCAGCGACTTCTTCGGCGCGTAAAACGCTTGCTGTGGGCCGCAGACGACCTTCGGGCGGATGTATTCGGCCTCCAGCATTCCCGTTTGGTCCTTGCTGTAATTACGGCGAATCTCGGAAAGCGCCGCGACGAGCCGCTCTATGTCCTTTTCCCTGTCGCCGACGGAAATATAGGCCAAAAGGTTCGCAATGTCGCCGAACTCGGTCTGGATGTCGTATTCGTCGCGCAGCAGGTCGTAGACCTCGATGCCCGCCAGTCCCGTCGGGCGCGTGAAAATCGAGAGCTTCGTGATATCGAAGTCGAAGACCGAGCCGCCGTTGACCAGCTCGCGGGAGTAGGCGTAGTAGTCGCCGATCTCGTTGATTTCCTCCCGGGCGTATTCGACGAGGGAAATCACCTTGTCGAAAATCTCTTTTCCGTGCAGCGCGAGACTGCGCCGCGAGATGTCAAGGCTGGCCATCAAGAGGTACGATGCGCTGGTGGTCTGAGTCAGGTTGATGATCTGATGCACATAGCCTTCGGAAACCCGATCGCCGATCAGCAGCATCGAGCTTTGGGTCAATGAGCCGCCGGACTTGTGCATGCTGAGAGCCGCCATATCCGCCCCCGCATGCATGGCCGCCGCCGGCAGGTCGTCGTGGAAATAAAAATGCGTGCCGTGAGCTTCGTCCGCCAAAAGCAAAAGCCCGTGCTCATGGGCGAGACGGGCAATGGCGCGCACATCGGAACAAATGCCGTAATACGTCGGGTTGTTGACGAAGACCGCCTTCGCCTTCGGATGCGCGAGGATGGCTGCTTCCACGTCCTCCGGCTTCATGCCGAGGGCGATGCCGAGCCGCTTGTCCATGCCGGGATCGACGTAGACAGGCACCGCGCCGCAGAGGATCATCGCGTTGATGACGCTTCGATGGACGTTGCGCGGCAAGATGATCTCGTCACCGCGCCCCGCCGCCGTCAGGATCATCGCCTGCACCGCCGAGGTGGTACCGCCGATCATGAAGAACGCATGGGCCGCGCCGAAGGCCTCCGCAGCCAGCCGCTCCGCGTCACGAATCACCGAGACCGGATGGCAGAGATTGTCCAGCATTTTCATCGAGTTCACGTCGACGGAAAGGCATTTCTCGCCGAGGAACGCGGTCAATTCCGGGTTGCCCCGTCCCCGCTTGTGTCCCGGCACGTCGAAAGGCACGAGGCGCGCCGTTTTCATCCGCTCCAAAGCTTCCAAAACCGGCGCGCTCTCCTGCGACAATTTATTGTTATGTTCCACTTCCCACGCCCCTATCAATACACGTTCTGTCCGCTGAAGATCTCTATCATTTCCCTCCGCAGGCTGTCGCCTATGGCGAGCCTTGTCTTCGGCGGAATCTCATAGATGTCCGTGTTGAAAAGATAGTTCTTCAAATCCAGTTCCTTGATCAGCATCCGCGTATGGAACAGGTTCGCCTGATAGACGTTGATGTCCACCGCGTCGTAGACGTCCAGCGTCTCCGGGTTGATATAGTCCTGGATCGACTTCATCGGATTTTCCATGAAGATCTTCTTGCCGGTGATGTCGCGCGTGAAGCCGCGAACCCGATAGTCCATCGTGATGATATCCGAGTCGAAGTTGCTGATCAGATAGTCCAACGTCTGGAGAGGCGAGATCGTGCCGCAGGTCGCCACATCGATATCGACGCGGAACGTCGCGATGCTCGTGTCGGGGTGGTACTCCGGATAGGTATGTACCGTCACATGGCTCTTGTCAAGGTGAGCGACCACCGTGTCCCGAAGCGCGCGGGGCAGTTTCTCCCCGCTTTCGAGAGCCGCCTCCTCGGCGACGAGCAGCGTCACGCTGGCGCCCTGGGGGTCGTAGTCCTGCTTCGCGATATTGAGGATTTTCGCGCCGATCATTTCCGTGACGCGGGAAAGGATATTCGTCAGGCGCTCGGAATTATACTGCGAATCAATATATCGTATATAGTCCTGCTGCTCGCGCTCCGTCTTCGCGTAGCAAATATCGTAGATGTTGAAGCTCAAAGACTTCGTGAGGTTGTTGAATCCGTACAATTTCAGTTTCTCTTCCAACTCAGCACCCCCAGCGCAATGATAAGTTTGTAATCCAATTATAGGGGAAGCCCCCCGAAATTGCAAGAAAATACCTGCACAAAATCAAGACCTATATAAATAAAAAGGGGCTGCCGCATGAAAGAAACCTTTCTGCGACAGCCTCGTTTTTGTTTGCGATCTCCGATATCAGAACTTGAAATGGGCGACCTCGCTCTGGAGAGATTGCGCCATGTCGGCGACAGAATGGCTGGCGTTGCTGATCTCGTGCATCATCGAGGACTGCTCCTCGGTCGAGGCCGAAACCATCTGCGTCTCGTTGACAGTAGTGCCCGCGACCTTCTGTATCCTTTGGATGGAGCCTTTCACCTGATGGCTGCTTTCCTTTGCTTGGTCAATGCTCACGAGAGCCTTTTCGATATGCCCGTACAGATCGTTGACGAGCGCCTCGATATGGGCGAAAGCCTCGCCTGCGCGATTCACGACGGCGGAGCTCTGCTCCACGGACTCGGTCTGCTTCTGCATCGCCGTGACCGCCGCGCCCGTATCGCCCTGTATCTCGCCAATCAGCGTCGCGATGCTCTTCGCGGCGTCGCCGGACTGCTCGGCCAGCTTCCGGACTTCCTCGGCGACGACGGAGAAACCGCGGCCCGCCTCGCCCGCGCGCGCCGCCTCGATGGCCGCGTTCAGCGCGAGAAGGTTCGTCTGGTCGGCGATATTGGAAATCGTCTCGACAATCTGCCCAATCTCCTTCGACCGATCGCCGAGCGTTCCGACCACGGCGGAGGCTTCCGCCATCTGGTCGCTCATCGACTTCATCGAACGCACGGCCTCCTCGACCAGTGCGCGGCCGTCGGTGGCGCCCTTCTGGCTGTCCTCGGCGGCGCTCTTCATCCCTTGCGAAGCCTCATAGAGGCTTTGCATCTCATTGCTCATCCCATCCGTTTCCACCATCAGCGCATCGATTTCGGAGGACTGCTCCCCGGCGCCCTCGGCAATATGGACTATGCTCTCGGCAATCGTCTGTACGCTCTTCGAGGTCTCCGACGCGCTGGCGGTCAGTTCCTCGCTGGCCGCCGCGAGCTGCTCCGCCGAGCTTGCGACCTGCCCCACCACTTTTTTCAGTCCGGCCTTCAGGCGATTCGTCACGGCCCGGAGCTCACCGATCTCATCGGAGGAATTGACGGAAAGCTCCTTGAACTGGAAATCCCCGTCCGCAGCTTGGACAAGCACACGGGTCACCTTCTCCAGCGGACGGATGATCTGGTCGACGAGTTTCCAAGAGAGTGCCCCCGCCACCACCAGCAACAGAATCGTAGCGATGACTAAATTCCGGATAAACGCGTTCTGTATCTGATTGACCGAAGCTGTCGGGATGCCCGCGAAAAGCATGCCGATCACCTTGCCGTCCGCGCTCTTCAGCGGATGATAGCCGCAGAGATATTTGTTGCCCAGCACCTCGGCCTCGCCCGTGAATTTGCCGCCCTTCGTCAGCACCTGCTCGATGACCGCCGCCGAAGCCTTCGTGCCCACCGGCCGCTTGCCGCCCTCGCCTTGGAATGAGGTCGAGACGCGGGTATCGCCCCTGAACAGCGTCACATGGTCGCCCGACAAGGCTTTGAGGTCGTCCGCCAACTGGAAATTGCCGTCCACCTTCGTGTCGCCCTTGTAGAGCGCGTCGCCCTTGACGGCCCACGGTCCCGGCGCGCGCAGGTCGATCAGCTTTTCCATCTGGTTGAGGTCGCCGTCCGCCTTCATCTCCAGCGCGACGTCAAACCCTTCGTTGGCGTTCATGTACGCCACAACTCCCAGCAGCACGCACGCCACAATGAGGAAAAAATTGAACCCGACCATCGACTTTTGTTTCAGCTTCATACCCATACATCCTTTCCTTTTCCTCTCCGCATCCTGCGGCGAGTTGATATTA
>CAMVIO010000160.1 GCA_947167555.1 uncultured Selenomonadales bacterium | reverse complement strand
TCGGCATTATATTATATCATTATTAGATATTAGTGTCTATATTCGACTATTCTCGGTAAAAATGTCGATTCAAAAGCCGCAGTAAAGCACTCCAAGTGCGTGCTGTCTTTTACCGTGGCTTTATTGTGATATCGAAAAAACTCATTGAATCTGTTCCTTGCCAAAAAACTCTTCCTCCACAAAAAAGCCGAGCGGGAAAACGCTGTCGCGTCTTCCCGCTCGGCCTGCCTTTGTTAGCGTCAACTGCCGACCACTATTTCCTCTTCGTAATAGAAAAGCTCGTCAGTCGCCGTGGCAGATGCGCTCTCAGCGCTGCTTACGGCTTGAGGCTCGTAATGCTGCTCATATTCCGGCTCATATTCCGGTTCGTATCCCGGCTCGTACTCCGGTTCGTCCGTTTCAGACGCAGGAGGATGAGCAGTGACATCCTTGTAGCCGAACCAATTATTCTCGGCGTCCCAGAACAACTTGTACTCCGTCGGAATCCCGTGCCCGTCCCCGACAAAGGACAACATCAAATCCTTGTCCTTATCCACCAAGATTCTCGGATTTCCACGCCTGCTTCGATAATCCCTGCTGTCCACATACTTTTCCAACCGATTGGCTACCGGATCGTACCCCATCAATACAACACGGTCACGCGTCTCCAGCGAGACAAAAATGCGGCTGGTCTGCTGGTCCTGAAAAATCCTGAAGCTATACCCGGTGCTGTTGGTCGGACAATAACCGTCGGCAATGCGCTTGCCGTCCCACTCGATAAACAGGTGGTATTTCTTCTTGTCGGAACTGTTCCACATCTTGCGGAAACTGATCTTGAATTTCCCGATGTCCGTCTTATATTCCTGCTTCCATGCCTGATTATTGGAAAGCTGCAAAGTCCCCGTGGACGCCAGCATGGAAAACGAACCGGCGAAAGCCGTGGAAACAAAACAGGTCAACAGGCACAAAAGAGACAAAAACAGGATTCGCGTTTTTTTCATCTTCCGAATCTCCTCTCATCAGGAACGGGCTTTCACCCGGCTCCAACGGATTTTATGCACATGATCCTCAAAATCGCTGAAATCCTCTTCGGGAGCTTTCCCCGGCAAGCGGAGCTGCACAACATCCGTAGCCTGTTGCGGCATAAGCCGCAAGCCCGACAACTGCAACGAACAGGGCTCATCCGTCAGGCTTTGGATCTCCGTACCGAAAAGCGAAACCTTGAGGTCGACCTGCATATCCATGACGCTCGTCACCAGATCGCCGGTTCCATTGTAAAACCGTCCGGACAGAATCAGGTCGTTCCCGTCTTTATAGGCGTTGTCCGCAAGAAAAACCACTTCCTGCTTCTTTTTCAGTTCTTCCTGCGCAGCCTGCCGTTCCTTCCGGCGTTCATTGTAACGATCCTGCGCGTATTTGGCGTCAAAGGCCTGCTTGTTCCTTCGGTACGCCTGCAAATCCTTTTTGACGTCCTCATAGGGAATTTGATTCGAAAGCGGTTGGCTATTCATGGTTGCGTAAGTGGCCGCCGCGCTCGCTTCCTCCCATTTTGCCATGCACTCATCGCAAAGGCCGGAAAAACGCCTAATGCCCACGGGCGCAAAGGCGCGTTCCTGTGACTGGACAACGGCAGCCGCCCGAGAGAGCATCTCCGCATTCTTTCCGATAACATCCCAAGCCTTTTCCTGTTCTGGCTTTCGGGGCAGCTTGCCAACAAGACCGCTACGGATGGAGCTGAGTTTCGACGCGTTAAGCGCCAATCCATCCGCGATTTTCTTAACGTCCTCCGAAGTTGAATCCCCGGGCAGCTCGGCAAGATTATCCAAAAGCCTCTTGCTCTCCGTCATGATAGCGACGCATTCCTCGGTTTTTGAAGCATAATAGGAATCCGCGAGCTTCCCGCTGCCGAAAAAGGCCGCTACTGCCACCACAACGAGGATCGCAAGAAGGATCGGCAATTTTTTGTTGCTTAGTTTCGGCGATTGCTCGGGGGATGGCGGCAGGACGTCGTTTTGTACGTTCGGCGTCGGCGCGGCCTCTATACTCTTCGGCGGTGAAGGAGGAGCAGCCGCTCTTTCCGGCGGCGAACCGGAAGGCGCCGGCACAGCTTCGCTTGCCTTAGCCGGTACGGGTGCTTCTACCATCGCAGGAGATTCCGCCGGAGCAGTTGGAGCTTCCTCCGGCTTTCCCCCGCCGCATTTGGCGCAGAATTTCCCCTTCGCGTTCTCATGCCCACAGGTGGGGCAAACCCAAGTGTTCGGTGAAACACTCGGTTGAGCAATTACAGCTTTACGTTCGTCCGTTTGCGGCGCGGGCTCTTCCACTAGCGCAGCCAGAAGTTCCTCCGGCTTTCCGCCGCCACACTTGGCGCAGAATTTCCCCTTCGCGTTCTCATGCCCGCAGGCAGGACAAACCCAAGCGCTCGGCAAGGCACCGGCTGCGTCCCCCGTCGGCGTGCCGCACTTCGCGCAGAATTTCTTTCCTTCTTTCAATTCGCTGCCGCAATGCTTGCAAAACTTCGCCATTGAACCACGCTCCTGTTGTGTGTGTTAATTTTGGTGCATTTCCTTGCCCTCCCCTATGGGGAGGGGGACCGCCGAAGGCGGTGGGTGAGGTTTTGTGATGGATGCAACACCTCATGAAATAACCTAATATGAACCATATAATATGATTTGCGTAATTATCCCTTTATCATCCGTCTTAAACTGTATTTTGGCATTTTGGGCTTGGTCGCAGAGATATAAATAGAGAGGTTGTCCATTGTTATGCTGATAGATGAGTGGAGGGACTTCTCCACACATATCTAAAACATCTTGGTACGGCGTCCCTACAGCAAATCCGCTCGGTGTTGCTATCGAATCGTCTTCTACCTGAATATGAATACAGACACAATCTTCTTCTACCAAACTTCCTCTTCCATAAAATGCAACACTGAGAGCAGATGGCACTGTGTATGTATAATGTAAAACTTTGCCATTATCCCACTCAACTTTTTGAGGAGTGCCGTAAAGGCTCTTTACATATCCAGGCGTACATCCAAGTCTTAATCCGCCAATGCCTATTTCTTCTATTGGCATTTGGTAGGCAAACGTCACCGTTTGGAAAAGCAAAAGCACAGCGCAACAGAGCATTAAAATCCGTTTCATTTTTCAATGCCTCCATGTATCATTGTGCCCCATTATAGATACCAATTTTTGTAATTATCCCTGCATTGTCAACATCGAATTCCATGGAATAGGCTCCGTGTCCATTTCCCCTACCATATATGAAACGTGTTTCACCGTTATGAGTTCTTTTGAATCCTTCTCCAAACATTGCCACTATAGCTTGATATGGCATACCAACTGTAATTCCGCTTGGCGTTGATAAAGAATTATCTGTCAAAACAATATCCATAACCGTCGCATTAAGTTCTGCTTCTGCGCTGTTTCCTACAGATATTCCTCTCACAAAAAATGTAGGGGCATAATCATAATACAGATAATAGTCCACCGCTCGTGGATGGTTGATTAACTTCCAGTCTTTTTTATTCGGCTCTCCGTATATACTTTTCACATATTCAAACGTACATCCCGGAGTTATACCACCAATGCAAAATTCTTCTTCGGGTATATTATGCTTTGCCAGCACCGTCGCTTGGCAAAGCAACAGCACCGCAAAGCAAAGCATTAAAATTCGTTTCATTTTCAAAACCTCCATCAAGTTTATTTCGCAAGAATCCCAATGGCGCGTTTAAGTTTCAAGATACTGTATGGCGTGAACTTTACACAGGTAGTTCCGAGCTCGCTTTTTGCCAAAGATCCACTTGAGAACATAAGGAACAGATTGCCATGATTATCTAAGAAGAAGTTTTCCGGAATCTTTACGTTGGAACGTTCGGACCATTCCGCTTCATCACGTTTGAATTGTATTGTTCCCGTTTCCAGCTTGCTGTAAACATAAAGTTCCTGCTTGGCTTCCTGAAGGACGTCTTCTCGGCTCAAACGAAGGAAATCGTCCGGCGACATTCGCCGTCCGTTTTTCTTGTTATATACCAAGCTGCGGTAGGACGTATGCTCCTTATCGTTTTTGCTGATTCGCTTCATATTCAGAACAATGGAGATATAGTCTTTTTCATTTCCCCGTACATCGTAGGTGAGATTTACGCCTTTCAACTGAGCGCCGGCAACATCTTCGACAAACTTATCAACAAATGACTTGATATCTTGATTGATATCTGCAGCCGCCTTTTGGTTTTCCAAAACGACAACCGGATAAGTCAGCTTGCCCTGCGGGATTTGTTTCGATTCCGCCTTAACGTCGCTTGTATCCACTTCGCCGCCGAAAGCCGGAAGGAACGAAAAGAATCCCTGGCTTTGCTCCGCTTTGTTAGCTTCCGCATCGGAAACGATAGCTTCTCCCATTGCCAACGTTGGGAATTGCAGGACAGAATAAGCGCACCAGCCTATTCCCGCAACAAGCAGTACACCACAGACGACGGCAATATTTTTTTGGTTGGCGCTGTCCGCTTCGCCAAGCTGGCTTTTCCGCCATGTACGGAAGCACAGGAAGGCGAGCGCCACAAGTACGACAGCCGTGATTGCGATATGTTGAAGATTCCAAATGCGAAATTCCGCTTTCACATCCGCCTCAATGCCGTGCTTTGAAAGGGCTGCTGCCAAATCCCAATAGAGCGTTCTGCCGTCCTCGGACACGGTGTCTGCGTTGTTCGTTTCACTGGCATAGGGCAGCTTCAACGTAAATTCATATCGGGGGCGATTCGGATCATTTGGGTTGTAATCATTGCGTGACGACATCGAGTTTTTGTCGCCGGGGAAAAAGGCACGAAACGCATAGGCGTCATAGAGCCAGCCCGGCTGCGTCTTGATTTCGTACTGCTTCTTGTCTATGTTTTGGAACGAAAGCGTGTGTTGGAGAAAAGCGGAAAGATTGGCGTCGTGAAATCCCGCTTCGTAGCCGTCCCAACCGGTTGCGGCGTCATGTATGGGACGCATATCATCCGCTTGCATTTTTGTAAATTCTTTTTCGATTTCTTTTTTTATGCCCTCTGGTCCGGCAACCATAAATACAGTATCGACAGAGCCGTCCTCGTTCACCGTCACGCTTTGGGCGACCTTCGCGCATCCGCTTGCCAACAGACAACAGACGCAAATAAGCCAAAGCAGCACGTTTCGCGTTCGCTTTTCCATGATAGGCCTCCTACAGTC
>CAMVIO010000159.1 GCA_947167555.1 uncultured Selenomonadales bacterium | reverse complement strand
CTTGTCCTGGCCCTTCAGCCACGACATCATGCTGCGGAGCTCCTTGCCCACCTTTTCGATCGGATGGTTCGCGTGCTGCTCGCGGAGCGCGAGGAAGTTCGCGCGGCCGGCGGCGCGGTTCTCCAGCAGCCAGTTCTTCGCGAAGGTGCCGTCCTGGATCTCGGCGAGGACCTGCTTCATGACCTTCTTCGTCTCCGGCGTCACGATGCGCGGACCGGAAACATAGTCGCCGTACTCCGCCGTGTCGCTGACCGAGCGGCGCATCTTCGCCATGCCGCCCTCGTACATCAGATCGACGATCAGCTTCATCTCATGGAAACACTCGAAATACGCAATCTCCGGCTGATAACCCGCCTCAACCAACGTCTCGAAGCCGTTCTGGATCAGATGGGTGACGCCGCCGCAAAGCACGACCTGCTCGCCGAAGAGGTCGGTCTCGGTCTCTTCCTTGAACGTCGTCTGCAGAACGCCGGCGCGGGTGCCGCCGATGCCGCGGGCATAAGCCAGCGCGAGGTCGAAGCAGTTGCCCGAAGCGTCCTGCTCGACGGCGAAGATATCCGGCACGCCGCCGCCCTCGACGAAAGTGCGGCGAACGAGATGGCCGGGGCCCTTCGGCGCGACCATGAATACATCAATGTTGGCCGGAGGCTGGATCTGCTTGAAATGGATATTGAAACCGTGAGCGAAAGCCAGCGCACTGCCGTCCTTCAGGTTCGGAGCAATCTCGCTCTTGTATACGTCGGCCTGCTTCTCATCCGGAATCAGGATCATCGTGATGTCGGCCTGCTTGACGGCCTCGGCCACCGGCAGTACCTTCAAGCCATGGGACTCCGCCGCCGCCTTCGATTTCGAGCCCTCGTAGAGGCCGACAATCACGTTCACGCCGCTGTCCTTCAGGTTCAGCGCGTGAGCGTGGCCCTGGCTGCCGTAGCCGATAATAGCGACAGTCTTTTTCTTCAGAATGTCGAAATTCGCGTCCTGGTCATAATAAGTTTTTGCCATAGTACTCTCTCTCCTCACAATGTTCTTTTATTGTATGCTCCCCACGCTCAAGGCCGATGAGCCCCGTCCGTATGACCTCAAGGACGCCGTAGGGCGAAAGGAGCTGGACAAACGCTGTGACTTTGTCATCGTCGCCGGTGATCTCGAAAATCAGGGTCGTCGCCTGCACGTCGATGACATGGGCGCGGAAAAGCTCCGCCATTTTCAGCACGTCGAGACGGTTCGTGTCGTCCGCCTTGACCTTTATCATCGTCAGCCCACGGAACACGGCGGAATCCTTGTCCAGCCGCTGCACCGCGACGACGTCGGGCATCTTTTCGAGCTGCTTGATCATCTGGTCCACCAGCCCCTCGTCGCCGTGAACCACAACGGTGATCCGCGAACGCTCCGGCGACTGGGTGACGCCGACGGCCAGGCTGTCGATATTGAACTCCCGCCGGGAAAACATGCTCGCGACCCGCACCAAAACGCCCGGCTGGTTATGCACATAGACGGAAAGCACGTTCCGCATCAAAGCCGCCTCCCCGATGATTTTACGGTAAGCCTCACCGCAGATATAAAAATATTATGGCAATCCAAGCCGCGTTTGTCAATGGCTTTGCTGTGTATACATGGCAAGGAAATCTTCACGCGTCCCCAAAATACCGAAGCATCTGCACCAAATAATCCCCTTTCAAGCTGCGCTTCTCGTCGCCCTCCAATGCCCTCCGCCCAAAATTGTAAAAACCATTTTCCTCATAAAAACGGATCAGCGAAGGGATGTCCTCGCATTCAAGATAAACCAGTTTCCCTCCGATGATCCGCAATGCTTCCCGTACAGTATCACACGCGATTTTCAGCAATTCATCGCCTGTAATCAACGCATCATGCCCATCGGCGTAATTCTTGCCCAACTGTCCTATCAATGGTGCTGAAACAATGTATTTGTTCAGTTCCCTGTCGCGCACCGCGAATTTGCTGATACGCTTCAACAATCTTTTGCTGATGCCTCCCGGTTTTTGGGAATCGATATGGAAATGTTTGCTCGCCAAGGCGAAATAGCCGACAAGCGTTTGGCGTTCTTTGTACGAGGCAAACACGAGGTAGGTGGAAGCGATTCTCTGCCTTGAAAAAACAAGCGCCTTGTCTTTAAGAAAATCCTCCACGTCAGGATTGCGGGGACAACAAAAATCCGAAATGACTTCCGAAGCCTTTCCAGGCTCTGCCATTTCGGATATATCCAACAGATTGACTTTCGTATAGCCTATCATGAGCGAGGCTCCCCGTACTGCGCCATAAACGCCTTCACTTGTTCGCCGCGGATTTCGGTGACGGCATGGCTCATCACGACTTCTTTGCCGGCATGGGTTTGGGCATATTCGAGCGCGTCGGCCAACCGTCTCGCTTGGTCGCGGCTTTTGATATTGACATTTTTCAAAAAGCTTTTGGTCGCCATATCCACCCGCCTCCATCACTGTACGGTCATTATACATTGCCATTCGTTGCGGTGTCAATAAAAAATCTTCCATTCCCGAAAAGAGCACCCCGCTCCATAAAGGATTGGGGTGCTTTTTGTGATACGCTGTTGTGTTTTTATTTGCCTTGCAAATTGAGCGCTGCAATAAGCGCGTTCAGTGTCGGGGCAAAGGTATTGACTACTTCGCGTTGGAGCGATGCTTTCTCCGATGCGCCGATACTGTCGCTTCCCGTAATCGCCAGCAAAACGCCCGAAACCTGTGCCGCTTTCGCGCGGTTGTCCCCGGAGCCGTCGTTGATGCTCTTCACCAATTCCTTCGTCGCGGCGGTGCGTTCTTCCGCGTTCGTCGCGCTCACAAGCACCGCGTCCATCACGGCTTGGCCGGCGGCAATGTTTGCTTGGTCATTCACGTCCGCGGGGATAATCGGCGTCACCGAAGAATCTCCCGGGCGGATGGTGGCGTATAAATCCGTCACGTCCGTGCCGTTCAAAAGAATCTTGGAATCCTTGGAAACGCTCACTTCTCCGCCCGCAACGATATTGGAAGGCCCGCCTTCGAGCCCCAACGTGAAGCTCTTTCCGGCGAAGACGCCGACTATGCCGTCGCTTCCGGTGGCCTCGCTGGTGCTGGCGTCCTTCATGGTGACTTTGCCGCCATAGATGCCGAGGCCATACACGGTGGAGAGTTTCGATCCGTTCTTGATTTCCACGGTGTTCGTCGGCTGCATGGTGTAATCCCATTTTGCCGTGTCATAGGTGTTGCCGCTTCGCGTGCTGGTGTCAAACGCGCCGACTTCGAGCACACCCCAGCCTTTCCCGCCGTAGTTCAGCGTCGCGCCGTCCAGTACCACCGAGCCGCCTTTCACCGTCAGAGACTGGTCTTTTTCCTGCGGCGCCGTCACCGTCACCGTGGTATTTTTCAGCGTGACGGAGTGATCCGCGCCGCCTGTTGTCACGGATTTTGGCATACCAAAGGGAAGTGTCGTGCCGCTCGTTTCATCCATTTCCGCCGTCGCGAGCGCGAGAATCGTCAAGTCATCCAAATGCTTGCCGTTTCGCGCGCTTGACGAAATGGCGGAATCCGCAATATCCACCTTGCCGCCCACAATCTGCACCGCCGGGGCGTCAATGGTCGCCTTGCTCATCGTAACGGTGTTGTCCGTCGTCGCTGTCGCGTTGGCTGACTGGGCATCCGGCGTGGTGGCCGACGCCGCCATGCGGATCAGGTTGTTGCTGTTTACTTCCGTATTGTCCAGCGTCATCTTGCCCGCGCCCATGAAAATATGTTTGTTGTCAGTCGCGGTATCGCCGCCTTGGGTAATTTTCGAATCTTTCAAGGCAAGGGTATGGCCCGTGAGGGATTGATGGCTCGCGTCGCCGTCCGCGTAGGCGGTAAGTTTTCCGAGGGCCACTACATCCAAGTCGCTGGGGTTGCTGGAGACGTTATGGGTGAGCGTCGAGCCCTCGATATTGACCGTGCCGCCATAAACGTCAAGATCGCGACCGCCTTCCAGGGTTGCGTTCTTGATGGTGACGACGTTGTCAGCGCCCATAGTGTAGGTAATGTCCTGTTTGCCGTTCACCTTTACGGAATCCGACAACGAATTGGACGAGGACGAAAAGACATCCACACCGTTGCCCTTTATCTTCGTACCCGCAAGGTTCACCGCACCCCCGGCGAGGAACACAAGGCCATCGGTTGAAATCGTGTTGTTCCCAACGGAAAGGGCGTTGTCTTTCGTCGCCTCGATTCCCGTCAGACGGAAATTGTCAGAGCCGACGCAATAATCCGTATTCTGAGCAGCATCTCCCACCAGCACGGAGACATTTTTCGCCGCAATCATCTCCACATCCGCGTTCGCCGCAGAGAAAGTCACGCCATCCGCCACGGTAACGGTGCCGCCCAGAGCCGCCAGCATATTGTTGGCGGTTATGTTCGCGCCCGTTTGGATAGTCAAGGGGCCGGGATTGGAGCTATCGCCAAAATTAAACGTCCCGCTGGTTAGGCCAGTCGTAAAATCGCTGTCCGACATGGCGAGCGTTGAAAGCACCATATTGCTCGCGTTAATCGTTGCGCCGCTTCCGACGAGAATACCCGCCGGATTTACAAGGAACATCGGATTTTCGCCCGTCTGTGTCAGTGTCCCGAAAATCTCCGAAACATTGCCGCCCGTCACGCGGTTCAAAAGCGCGCCGCTTGCCGTGTTGAACGTCATACTTTCGCCCGCCGCAATGCCGAACGCACTCCAGTTGATGATGGAAGGGGCGGTTGTCGTGAAGGTCGCCCCGCTAGCAGGATCGGCGACAAAGCCTGTTACAGCTCCGCCGTCAACCAATGCACCGCCCGTCGGCATCGCCCATACGCTTTGCGTCAGCGACAGGCAAACCGCCGCCGCCAGCGCCGCCCTTTTGAAAAACTTGCCTTTCTTCATACAGATTCCCTTCTTTCTATAAATATTAAAAGCTCTTTGTCAGCACCACATTCCAGTTCTTGTGTCCCTGCCGTCCGAGCAAATCCTCCCGGATGTCGTCCACGATTTTCGCGTACTCCACGCGAAGCGAAAGCCCCAGCTTGTTGTCGGTGTAGCGGTAGCCAAGCCCCACCGAGCCGAGGGTCTCGCTGCGGAACGCCAAGCTGTCGTTGTTGTTGTAAAGCGCCCCGTAATCGGCGAACACCACAAGATCGGAAGAGCGTCGTGTAGGGAAAGAGTGTAGATCTCGGTGGTCGC
>CAMVIO010000158.1 GCA_947167555.1 uncultured Selenomonadales bacterium | reverse complement strand
TGGTATAATACGAAATGATTGAGTTTTTTCCATTAAAATACAAAAAGCGGCAGGACTTTTTTTCATCCTGTCGAATGTATTTAAGGAATCGCTGCAAGTGTGGTGAATCATTTTGGGCTTTCTTGTCGCCGCCGTTATCTTCATGGCGGCAAGCGTGCTCCTTGTGCAGCGCGTCGCGCAGCACTTTGGGCTTGCTGTTGACCGCAGGGCGCTTGCGCTTTGCGCCGTCATGGCGCTGATCGTAAATTTTTCGGCCATTCTCCTGTCCGTATATCTGACCTTCAACCATTTGCTGATGCTGGTCTTTATGGTGATCGGATCAGCGGCGCTCGTCACGGGCGTCAATGAATATCTGCTCCGACGCGACTATGCGCGCGTCGCATTTGCAGGAGGAGACGCGAAAGAAAAAGAGGTCGGCGAACCGGAAACCGAGCCGGAGATCGAGATGGAGCAGAAATCGGAACCGGATATATTGGAACCGAAGCCCATCCCGGAAGAAAAAATCATTTGGGAAGTCGAGCTTCCGCCGGACGCTGTCGCGCCCGAACCCGAGCCTGTCGCTGAAGAGCCGACGCCGGAACCCGAACCCGAGCCTGTCAGCGAAAAGCCGACGCCCGAGCCAGAACCGGAGCCCGTCGTCGAAGAACCGACGCCCGAGCCAAAACCGGAGCCTGTCGTCGAAGAGCCGACGCCCGAGCCAGAACCGGAGCCCGTCGTCGAAGAACCGACGCCGGAACCCGAACCGGAACCGGTTGTCGAAGAGCCGACGCCGGAACCCGAACCCGAGCCTGTTGTCGAAGGGCCGACGCCGGAACCCGAACCGAAACCGGTTGTCGAAGAGCCGACGCCGGAACCCGAACCGGAGCCTGTCGTCGAAGAGCCGACGCCCGAACCCGAACCGGAACCTGTTGTCGAAGAGCCGACGCCGGAACCCGAACCGGAACCGGTTGCGGAAGAATCCGAGCCTGAACTTGAGCCGGAGGAAGAAGAACCCTCCTTCATGTTCGAACTGCCGGATGATCTTTCCACCCTTGACGATTATCTCGATTACGCATACGCGGAAAAAGACGCGGGCCATACCGCAATCGCCGCCGCCGCCTACCAAAAGGCCATCGACGGCTTCCCGGACGACCCGTACCTGCCCTTCCTCGTCATCGAGCTGGGCAATCTTTACAAAGAGGCCGGAGCTTACGACGTCGCCGCCGATACTTATCGCGACGCGCTTTCGCTCCCCGTCATCCAAGGCCAGAACGGCATCGTGGACGAATTCAAGAAGACTATCGCCTACCTCGAAGCCGTCTCGCATATCACAAACCGGCACGACGCGCCGGAAATCCCATTCAGCCAAATCCCGCCGGACTGGCTCGCGGAGATTGAGGAATCCCTCGCGAAGCAGTCGGAACATTAATCTTAGGAGGAATATCCAATGACGAAAAGAAGCGTAGAAATCCTGGGGCTGCCTGTCATCAGCATCACAGAAGGACGCGAGCTTGGCATGAGCAAGACGCTCCTTATTGACGCGAAGAACGGGCAGGTCGCGGCCATCACCATCGAGGACGAGGACTGGTATCGCGGCGTAAAGCTCCTGCCGTACTCCTCCGTCATCGCCATCGGCCATGACGCCGTCACGATCACGAACAGCGAGAACATCCTGACGCTGGAAGACGCCAGCGATTACGAGGCCATGCTGGACGCGAACATCCGCATCATCGGCACGAAAGCCATCACCAAGTCCGGCACCATCAACGGCAAGGTCAATGAAATCTTCATCGGCGAAGGCGGAAAGGTCGAGAAAGTCCAGATTGTCGATCCGAACGGCGTCGAATCCGAGATCATGTCCGACCAGATTTCCATTTTCGGCAAGCAGGTCACGGTTATCGATCCGCCGGGCGGAGAAGAAGAAAAAAAAACAGCTGACGATGTAGCAGCCCCGGCGCCGGCTCCCATGCCCGAGCCGGAACCCGCGCCCGCTCCCGCGCCGGAGCCCGAGCCCGAGCCCGCCCCCGCACCGGAGCCTGCTCCTGAGCCCGCGCCGGAACCTGAGCCCGCTCCCGCACCGGAACCCGCTCCTGAGCCCGAGCCCGCCCCCGAGCCGGAGCCGCCGAAAGAGCCGGAGCCCGAGCCGGAACCGAAGAAAGCAGAATCCGCGGCTGACAAAGCGACGGAAGAGCGTCATCGTCGCTTCCTTCTCGGCAAGAAGGCGTCGCGTGACATCGTAGCGGACAACGGCACGGTCATCGTGAAGTCCGGCGAAGCCATCACCGAAGCCGTACTCCAGAAAGCAAAGATGGCGAACAAGTTCATCGAGCTTTCCATGAACATTCACTGATCCTATCGCGAAAAAATCGGAGCCGTCACATCGTGGCGGCTCCTTTTCTCACTCTTTTCGCACCTTCCTAAAAGACAAAAGGTTCATTTCTTTTTCATCCGCGTTTGCTATTTTTTATTCATAGAATATAAGGAGGTTTCCGAACCATCATGAACACATTCAAGACCACGATTCTGATGGCGCTTTTGACCGCGCTGCTTGTCGTCGTCGGACGCAGCCTCGGCGGCCAGCAGGGCATGATCATCATGCTCGTCTTTTCCCTCGGGATGAATTTCATTTCTTATTGGTACAGCGACAAGATGGTGCTCGCCGCGTACCGTGCCCAGGAGATTTCCCGTGCGCAGGCGCCGGAGCTCTTCGGTCTCGTCGAGAAACTCGCGCAGAAGGCCGAGCTTCCGATGCCGAAGGTCTGCGTGATCCATTCGAGGACGCCGAACGCGTTCGCGACGGGACGCAATCCCGAGCACGCGGCTGTCGCCGTGACCACCGGCATCATGGAAACGCTGGACTACAACGAACTGGGCGGCGTGCTCGCCCACGAGCTTTCCCATATCAAGCACCGGGACACGCTGATTTCCACCATCGCCGCTTCCATCGCCGGCGTCATCTCCACCATCGCGCATATCGCGCAATGGGCGGCGATCTTCGGCGGCGGCCGTTCCAACGACAGGGACAACGGCGGCGCGCTGGGACTGTTGTTCACCATCATCGTCGCGCCCTTTGCCGCGATGATGATCCAGCTCGCGATTTCCCGTTCCCGCGAATACGACGCCGACAAGAGCGGCGGCGAGATCTGCGGCGACCCGATGGCGCTGGCCTCCGCGCTGCAAAAGCTCGACTACGCGTCCTCTCGCATGCGTCCGATCGAGGGCGCAACCACCTCCACCGCCCACATGTGCATCGTGAATCCGCTGAAGGGCTCGAACGTAACCTTCGCCGGTCTGTTCAGCACCCACCCCTCCACCGAGGAACGCGTTGCCCGCCTGCGCGAGCAAGCCCGCGAAATGCGCCGGTAAAATCAAAAAGCCTGTTGCCATTCCGTTTTGGAAAGCAACAGGCTTTTATTATGCGTTGAATACGGTTATCCCATAACCGCGTCGTATAGATCGATCACGGCCGCGACAGGGCTGAAGCCTTTTTGTATCGACTGATCGGCGATCATGTCGATGCGTCCCACTTCCTTGCCGTCGTACCGGATCACGAGGTCGCCGACTTTGTCGCCGCCCTTGATCGGCGCGCGGATAAACCGGGGCATATCGAAATCAATCGTGAACTTTTTCTTGTCGTCGCCTTTGAAAAGCAAATATTTGACGTCTTCCCTCGGATGCGCGGTCACCTTGTAGGTCCTGCCGTCGTGCGCCCAAACGGAGCGCTCGATCTTCTCCTTGACCGGGCCTTTCTCCAACCGGACCAAGGGAAACCCGTAATCCATCAGCTTTGCCGTATCCGCAAACCGGTCGTCGGCATCCGGCGAATTCATCACGATGGAAATCAGCGTCACGCCGTTCCGCGTCGCCGCCCCCGCGAGGCAGCCGCCCGCCGCCCGCGTCCAGCCCGTCTTGATTCCGCTCATGCCGGGATACGAATAGAGCAGCGCGTTGGTGTTTTCCAGCTTCCGCTGCTGCCTTTGCCCTTCCGGCGTGTTCCAGACGAAAAGATGCTCCCGGGAATCCACGATACGGCGGAACTCCGGATTCGCCCAACCGTACCGCGCAATCTTCATCATGTCGCGAGCCGTCGAGACATGGCGGATATCCGGCAGGCCGTTCGGATTCGCGAACTGTGTCTGCTGCGCGCCGATCATCCACGCTTTCTGCGTCATATTCGCCGCGAACTCCATCACGTCCTTCGTCGGCGTCATCGCCTCGGCCACCGCCACCGCCGCGCCGTTGTCCGAATCCATCATCAGCGCCATCAAGAGCTCGCGCATCGTCGTCGTTTCGCCTTCGGTCAGCTCCGTGCCTTCCGTGGCGGCAGCTTCCGCCCCGATCGTCACCGGCGCGGACAAATCTTTCCATTGCTCCAGCGCCAAAAGGCAGGTCACCATCTTCGTCATGCTGGCCGGATACATCAGTCGGTCGGCGTTCTTCTCGTAAATCACGCGCCCCGTAGAAGCCTCGACGAGAATCGCGGCCTCCGCCGTGATGGCCGGAGGCGTCGGAAGCGACGCCGCGAATGACGTCTTCACCGCAAGCAACGCAAGGAACGCGACAACCGCAAAAACACGGAATATGTTCTTCGATCTATGGAAACTCATACAAAATCAGTCCTCTGGATTTTCGTTAAAATCTCGTACCACAAAAAAAGTGCCGGTCGCTTTCAGGCACAGCGTCCCTTCCCCGTCGAAGACGCGGCCCTCGCAAACCATCGTGCGCTTGCCGTTATGGATGACCTCGCCCTCGGCATAAACGAGCCCCTCGCAAACGGGGCTGATAAACGAGAGATTCATCTCCAGCGTCACGACGCCCTTGTCGCAGGTAAAGCAGGCAATCCCCATGGCCGTATCGATCATCGTCGCCGCGACGCCGCCGTGCGCGATATGATGCACGTTCGTATGCTCATGCCTGACGTCCATATCGAGACGGACGCGCCCGCGCTCGTAATTCGTCACCCGGACGCCCAGCAGCGCGAGAAACGGATTCGCCTCGTAAAATTCATTGAAATGCTGCTTGACGTGCTCGCTAATCTCCGGCTCCATGCAGTCCCTGACCCCTTAATGATGTGGTATGTTCGATTCCCAATAACTATATGTTGTATTATAGCATAATATAGAGGCTCGAATCAAATAAACTCCATTTATCGTTCGCCGCAACGCCAACAAAAAATGCGCTTCCGAAGAAGCGCAACTTTTTTCCTATTTTAT
>CAMVIO010000157.1 GCA_947167555.1 uncultured Selenomonadales bacterium | reverse complement strand
TATGTCGGCGATGTTTTCAATATGTCAAAGATACGCTTTGAAAGCAAATCACAACATGCGCGTAAACGGACGCTCGATGCACAAAGATGTTTTCAATATGTCAAAGATACGCTTTGAAAGCAAATCACAACTAAGAGCCTCTTTATCTCAGCACTTCTTTGATGTTTTCAATATGTCAAAGATACGCTTTGAAAGCAAATCACAACTCTCAACCTGGTCGGGACGTTTCCATTGTCGATGTTTTCAATATGTCAAAGATACGCTTTGAAAGCAAATCACAACACCCCGAGCAAGGACCAGCAAGCGCACCATGATGTTTTCAATATGTCAAAGATACGCTTTGAAAGCAAATCACAACCTGAGTCGCACGAGCGACGAGGAACTGGCGATGTTTTCAATATGTCAAAGATACGCTTTGAAAGCAAATCACAACTTGAGTATTGTCGGACACACTTCAATGTTTGATGTTTTCAATATGTCAAAGATACGCTTTGAAAGCAAATCACAACATTTTTGATTCTGAAGCCTTTCGTTTTCTTGATGTTTTCAATATGTCAAAGATACGCTTTGAAAGCAAATCACAACCCTGCTGAGCGTTATGACGTTCAATGATCAGATGTTTTCAATATGTCAAAGATACGCTTTGAAAGCAAATCACAACTTCTTTACAGCGGGTATCTAACAGATAACGATGTTTTCAATATGTCAAAGATACGCTTTGAAAGCAAATCACAACGCACAATGCCAACAGCAAAACCGAAACGGAGATGTTTTCAATATGTCAAAGATACGCTTTGAAAGCAAATCACAACGTAGTCTTCGGTGGCGGTGCCGACGAGCTCGATGTTTTCAATATGTCAAAGATACGCTTTGAAAGCAAATCACAACCAAGCGGCGAGCTCATCCTGAACAAAAGTCGATGTTTTCAATATGTCAAAGATACGCTTTGAAAGCAAATCACAACACGCTGGCAGGATGCCGGCGGGGGCTGGTGGATGTTTTCAATATGTCAAAGATACGCTTTGAAAGCAAATCACAACGATGCAGAGAGAAATTCCAAACGTACCGAGATGTTTTCAATATGTCAAAGATACGCTTTGAAAGCAAATCACAACTGTGACGTCAGCAGCCGCTTCGCTTAAATCGATGTTTTCAATATGTCAAAGATACGCTTTGAAAGCAAATCACAACAGTTCCTCAATGCTTAAACAAATCTCCTGAGATGTTTTCAATATGTCAAAGATACGCTTTGAAAGCAAATCACAACTATCGCGCACGCTGTTCCACGAGATAATCGGATGTTTTCAATATGTCAAAGATACGCTTTGAAAGCAAATCACAACCATCGTCACCAACCGAACATACACAACCGAGATGTTTTCAATATGTCAAAGATACGCTTTGAAAGCAAATCACAACCAATTGATAATCCACCCCGAGGCACTTCCTGATGTTTTCAATATGTCAAAGATACGCTTTGAAAGCAAATCACAACCGGCATCGTAGTCAATCAGGAACTGTGCGAGATGTTTTCAATATGTCAAAGATACGCTTTGAAAGCAAATCACAACCGCATCTTCCGAGGAGAGAAGCGGCTTGACGATGTTTTCAATATGTCAAAGATACGCTTTGAAAGCAAATCACAACCACTTCTGGAACGGCACGTTCGTTGTTGTGATGTTTTCAATATGTCAAAGATACGCTTTGAAAGCAAATCACAACAGTACGCCCGTCTGGTACTTGGCGCGGCTTGATGTTTTCAATATGTCAAAGATACGCTTTGAAAGCAAATCACAACAATCTGGCTGTTGTAGCCATAGAAACAGGAGATGTTTTCAATATGTCAAAGATACGCTTTGAAAGCAAATCACAACGTTACGAAGTAAGGGAAGATGGTTATTTAGATGTTTTCAATATGTCAAAGATACGCTTTGAAAGCAAATCACAACTAATGTGAAGGCTGGTTACTCGAGATCCCCGATGTTTTCAATATGTCAAAGATACGCTTTGAAAGCAAATCACAACTAATTGTTTGCAGTCGGCAGTGTGGCTTTGATGTTTTCAATATGTCAAAGATACGCTTTGAAAGCAAATCACAACTAGTCCGTCACCTCCTGCACCACCTCCTTGATGTTTTCAATATGTCAAAGATACGCTTTGAAAGCAAATGGATTTCGAGCACAAAGATAAAGCGTAATTTTCAAATATAAAAGGGATGTGCTGTTTTTTTCCCACTTATCCGTTCAGGTGAATTTGCAATCCGACTGCGACGAGAAGGGGTTTTTCAATCCCCAACCTAAGAATAAGGCTGATGGCGGGGGATTGCAAATCTCCCTATACTTGTAATTCGGATTAAAACCGCAACAAAGGAGTCAACTTTTTGAGGCAAAACAATCCGTTCAATCCGTGTAATCCGTGTTCTAACATTTCAACGTTTTTTGATTTCTTCTTGTCCTTTTCATTTTTTGTTGTATCTTTGCAAAAAACTATAAACATCTTTAATCATGGAAAAACAAGCATCAACCGTGAACGCCTTCGTGAAGGAGGGTAAACGCGTGGCAGCGGAGCGGATAAGCAAGCTGAACGCGGGTGAAATCTTTGTGTTTGGCAGCAATAAGGGTGGCGCTCATGGGGGCGGGGCGGCTTACTTCGCCTTCAAGCAATTCGGAGCCGTGTGGGGCGAGGGCGAAGGGCTGTTCGGACAAAGCTATGCCCTGCCGACGATGGAGGGCAGGAAATCGATGGCCGAAGCCGTCGGACGGTTTATCGACTTTGCGCGGCAGCATACGGAGTACACCTTCCTCGTGACGGCTGTCGGCTGCGGCATCGCCGGCTACACGCCTGCCGAGGTCGCACCCCTTTTCGCCGAGGCTGTCCCGTTGGAAAACGTCTATCTCCCCGAAAGCTTCTGGAAATACCTTTAAGGAATTAGGAATATTAGACTGACAGACTGACAGACTATCAGACTATGAGCTCTGCTCTTCCTCCTCCTCGCAAGGCATAGTGCAAACAAGTTTGCCCTCTGCTCTTGCTTCGTTCGTCGGTTCAGACTGACAGATAAAAGCCCTGCAACTGCGCCGTCCACGAAACATTCATCTGATAGTCTGTTAGTCTAAAAGTCTGAAAGTCTAAAAACTATTCTTCATTTTTAATTTTTATTTTTTTACTTAAGTTTCGCAAGTATGAAATTGTACCAGAGTGGAACGCCCCGAAGGGGCATGGAGCACATAGCCCAGGGCAACGCCCTGGGTACAAATGACAAAAGAAACAATCGCCCTGAAAGGGCAAAAGCATTCAAAATTAATTCTTTTGCCCTTTCAGGGCGCGAAAATGGCAGGAGCTTGGATATACCCAGGGCGTTGCCCTGGGCTGGTGGCTTTCTGCCCTTTCAGGGCGCTCATCGCTGTCTAGGCTCGTTTTTTTACTTGCGAAACTTGAAATTTTTTAATCTTCAATCTTCAATTTCCAAAGGTGTTGAACGAAATACACTATCTTGCATTTTTTAACGCTTTTTTCTTGTAATTTATAAGCCGGAAGTGTATTTTTGCACCCGAATGATAATTAAAAGGTGAAACCATGAGCCGTCGTGCTACGACCCTTGCCACGCTGGCTACCGCTGTCCTCTGGATGGGGGTGGTGGTATGGTGGCATGTGGACAACCCTTCGCGTAGCCTGACGACTTCTGAGCCTGGCGCCGACATGCGCCCCGAGGGTACGGCACGCAAGGCGGACGACGTGAGAATCGGCGAGTTCTTCATGGCGCACGAGGGCGTCGGGCAGCCTTCTGCTTCGCTTGCCGACGCATGGGCGGGCTTCCGCGGCCCCGACAGGACGGGCATCGTGACGCACACATCGCCCATCCGCCTGAAGGAGGGCGACTTCGAAACGCTTTGGACGGTGGAGACGGGCGAAGGGCATGCGGCACCTGCCGTTTGGCATGGACGGGTGTACGTCCTGGATTACGACGAGCATCTGTCGAGCGACGCCCTGCGCTGCCTGAACCTGGCGACGGGCGAGGAGCTGTGGCGACGCTGGTATCGCGTCCCCATGAAGCGCAACCACGGCTTCAGCCGCACCATTCCCGCCGTGTCGGCCGACGGGCAGGTGGTGACCATAGGGCCGGAGGGTCACGTGATGGCGTGCGACGCCACTACGGGCAACCTGCTATGGACAAAGGACATGAAGAAGCAATACGGCTCGGAGGTGCCCTTCTGGTATGCGGGCCAATGCCCGCTGATCAACGGCGACGAACTCATCCTGGCTCCGGCAGGAAAGGACACCCTGATGGTGGGTATCGACGTGAAGACGGGGGAGACGTGCTGGTGGACGCCCAACGAAGCGGGGCTGAAGATGTCCCACTCGTCGGTCATGCCCATGACGTTGGGCGGCACACGTACCTACGTCTATGCTGGCGTGGGAGGCGTGTGCGGCATAGCTGCCGAGGGCGAAGGACGCGGACGTATGCTCTGGAAGACAGGGGGCTGGCAGCCTTCGGTCATCGCCCCGTCGCCCATGCAAATTGACGACCACCGTGTGCTGCTCGTGGCAGGCTACGGAGCAGGTGGCGCCTTGCTTGAGGTGGGGCACACGGGAACGACGTGGACGGCCAGGATAGCCGATCAGTATAAGGCGGAACAGGGACTCAGCAGCGAACAGCAGACGCCCATCCTCTACGGGGGCGATATGATCCTGACCATCCTGCCGAAGAACGGAGGCGGCATGCGCGAACGGGTCTGCATCTACAAGCCGACGGACCTCCACCGTGTGGTGTGGAACTCGGCCAGCGACGAGCGTTTCGGCCTCGGCCCGTATGTGGTGATCGACGGAAAGCTGTTTGTGCTGAAGGAGAGCGGCGAGCTCTATGTCTATCAGCTGGGTAAGGAGTCGATGACGCTTCTGCGCCACCAGACGATAATCCCCGACGGCGCCGATGCCTGGGGCCCGATGGCGTATGCCGACGGCATGTTGCTGCTGCGTGATGCGACGAAGATTAAGTGCTTGAAAATAACGGATGATTAAGCGCCTTTGGCGCAATTGATAATTGATAATTGACAATTGATAATTATCCTTTAACGAAGTTATCATGGAAGAAGAGAAAGATAAAAAACAGACTTCCCGCAGGAAGTTCCTACAGATAGGCGGCTCGGTGGTGGTGGGTGCCGCTATTGCAGGAGTTGCCGGACGCAGCCTCTG
>CAMVIO010000156.1 GCA_947167555.1 uncultured Selenomonadales bacterium | reverse complement strand
ATATCCCATGCGCGTTCGTTTATTTCGTTAATTGATAGTACTATTAGTTTTTTTCGGTCATATGCTGCCATTCAAGTAATTTTTTCGGCGCTAATCGGCGTATTTCCGTCTCGTTTTTGCCGAAGGCCCAACGTACACCGACGCCGCCGTGCGCGTTATCACAGCTCGACATCCACCCGCCTCTATAAGTGACAAAGAAACGCCCATCGTCAAGGCTGCCGTCGTTTTTGGTGTCCTCGGCAAAACGCAGGCAGATTTCCGTGTATTCCTCTGCGGTCATAGAATCAACCCCTTCTTGATTTCCGCTTTGACGGAAAAATCACCTTTTTTGCTAAAGAATTTTTACAAATTCAAAAACGGAAATCCCTCATGCCATCGTGAAGCTCTTTCAGATACTCCGCCGCCTTCGCGCGGACTGCCGGGCTGGGAATTTCCTCAAGCTGCGCCTTGATGACGGCTTCGCCTTTTTTCTGTGTCTCCTCGCTGGCGTAGTCCTCGAGGTATTCCTTCAGCGTCATAAGCGCATTGGGCAGGCAGCAGTTCTTGATCTGCCCGCTCTTGCAGAGCGCCATGAAGCGGTCGCCGGTGCGCCCTGCGCGATAGCAGGCGGTGCAGAAGCTCGGCACATAACCGAGGTCGAGCAACCATTGTACGACTTCGTCCAGCGTCCGAGTATCATTTACGTCAAATTGGGCGGAGTTATCCTCCGGGCGTTCCTTTTTCTCATATCCGCCCACGCTGGTGCAGGATGCGCCGGAAATCTGTGAAATGCCGAGGTCGAGGACGCGTTTGCGGCTTTCTTCTGATTCCCGCGTGGAAACAATCATGCCCGTATACGGAACGGCGATACGGATTACCGCGACAAGCTTCGCAAATGTGTCGTCATCAATGGCATTGGAGAATGCGGCAGGATCGATGTCATCGGCGGGACGTATGCGGGGAACGCTGATCGTATGCGGACCGACGCCATGCACGGCTTCCAAATGCTCCGCGTGCATCAAAAGCCCGACAAAGTCATAGCGATAAAGATTCAGTCCGAACAAGACGCCGCAGCCTACGTCGTCAATGCCGCCTTCCATCGCGCGGTCCATTGCCTCGGTGTGCCAAGCGTAGTCATGCTTCGGTCCTGCCGGATGCAGTTTCTCATAATTGTCCTTGTGGTACGTTTCTTGGAAGAGAATGTAAGTGCCGATGCCCGCTTCCTTCAAGCGGCGATAATTCTCCACTGTTGTCGCAGCGATATTGACATTCACGCGACGGATTGCACCGTTTTTATGCTTGATGCTGTAGATGGTTTTGATGCTTTCCAAGACATATTCGATAGGATTGTTGACCGGATCCTCACCCGTTTCCAGCGCGAGAC
The DNA here is from genome assembly GCA_947167555.1 of uncultured Selenomonadales bacterium. Lineage (GTDB taxonomy): Bacteria > Bacillota > Negativicutes > Selenomonadales > Selenomonadaceae > RUG12372. The sequence goes on along the minus strand of CAMVIO010000156.1, from coordinate 3,847 downwards.
GTTTATGTCCCATGTCCTGCAAAGCGATGACTTCGCGGCGGATTTCTTCCTGTGTCAGTTTTTTTCGGCGAATGTTTTTGTTCTTCGCGTGGTATGGGCAATAGACGCAGCTGTTGACGCAGTAATTCGACAGATACAGCGGTGCGAACAACACGATGCGCTGCCCGTACAGTTCCTCCTTGATTTTTTTCGCCAACGAAAACATTTTCTCGTTCAGATCAGGTAAATCGCAGGCGAGCAACACCGCAGCCTCGCGATGCGTCACCCCCTTGCAGTCCATGGCGCGATTGAGCAGTCCCTCAATCAAGGCGCGGTTCGACTTGTTTTCCTCGGCATAGGCGAGAGTGTCCATGATTTCGCCATGATGGATGAATTCCTCTGCGTGAAGTGATTTCGGATCGTATTTGATGTTTTCCATATCGTTACTCCTCGTCATTCGGCGTCTTCGTGTAGACCGTTTTTGTGCTGACATTCTGGAGCGCGCCGAGTTTTCCCGAAAGCGCGCTGATGACGTCGGCGGGTGCATCGAGCGCTATGCTGATAATGGATATGCCGCGCTTTTTGTACGGCACGCCCATACGTCCGATAATGTAGTCTCCGTACTCATGCAGAATCGCGTTCATTTTTTCGGCCGCTGTTCGGTCGCTGACGATAATGCCGATCAAGGCCACTCTGTTTTCCATAATAATCCCCCCATTTAAATGATAACGCAGGAACAAAAAACGCCCCGCAAATACGCGGGGAGAGAAAGTTATCCGATTTTCCCGCGCTCGGCGTCAGAATACCTTCCGCTTTGCAAAAATATTATAGCATGATTAGTCGGGAGGAGCAAATTTGAAAGTGGTGGGGACGGTTTATAGAATTTGAACATTTTTGGACGATAGTTTTCTCTTTGAATATTCCTTTCGGAGATGGAATGGTGTATGATAAAGCAAAGGGAGGTATCAGGAATGCGCCGTTTTATCTGTTTGTTGATGCTTTTGTTGATTATGACATCAACCACGTTTGCAGAGGAGAAGGATTTTGTGGAAATGGACGGGATTACGTATTATCATGGAGACCCGGGTTTTCCGGTGTGGTCGATGGGAAATCGTGTCGGGGCAGTTGCAGATCTATCGAGCGCTTATATCGTGGAAGAGGATGAGAAATGGCGTTTGATTGGTTTCCTGTCATTCCCGGTTGTTTTGCGTGAACAGGGAGGAACCGAAAGGGCAATTCCTTTGGAGGATGAGTGGCGCGAATGCTGGTTTTGGCAAAAGTTGAAAACAGGGGAATTTTTTTTCAATCGTGACGGACGCGCGGGCAACAAAGTGGAAGGAGAAGCGTTTGCGCGCGAGTTGACAGCTTATCAAATGCTTTTGGAAGCGGCAGAAGCAAATATGCGTTGAAAGGATAATAAAAAACAGGAAATATGTCCTATATAAACTGATCTTGTTTCCCTTGAGAAAAATGAGACTTTGGTTTAGACTATACTTGTAAAAATGTAATTGCAGGTTGTGGAAAGGGAGTGCATATTATGGCTATTGGAGGGCTTGGAAGTCTGAACCAGATTAATCGTTCAAATGCAGCGATTAGTTCCAGTATCCAAAAAATCGCGACTGGTTCGCAGAGACCTTCGGCGAAATATGGTGCCTCGGCGTATTCGATTGCGGCGCGCATGAGTTTAAATGTTGGGACGGCGGCACAATCGAAACGCAACGTCCAGACGGCGAACTCCATGCTTAATGTTGCGGCAGGTGGCGTCAGCTCGACAGTGAATGCATTGACATCCATAAGGGAGCAGGTTTTGCAGGCGGCAAACGGCACGAATCAAGGTTCGGATATTGCCGCGATTACGCAATCTATATCCAAATCGGTTTCGACGATCAATGATAACGCGGCAGTAGAGTATAACGGAATGCGCCTTTTGGATGGGACACGTTCTTTCACGATTGCGGGGGACACGGGATACAAAACTGTCAATCTGGGCAATCTGTCCTCACAGGGCTTGGGCTTGACAGATGACCAAGGCAAATTGACGTTTGACCTTTCTTCGTCGGCTGGCATTGAGCAAGCTCTTGGTACAGTCGATTCTGCACTTGCTACGGCAACGGGTGTGGAGAGCGGTATTGCGAGCGAGCAGGAAGGGCTTGTTGATACGGCACTGGATTCCTCTTTAGGTATGGCGACCGATATTGGTGCTATGCAGCAAGGGCTTTCCTTCTCTGAGGGCAACTATACGACGATGGAGGCGTCCTTGACGGAGGCTCTTTCGTCTCAGGATGATACGGATATCGCTGCGGAAGTGACGAAGCTTCGTTCCGCCGATGCGCAAAATCAGTTGGCACTTCATGCGCAAAAGATGTTCATGCATAACAGTGCGCAGGTGCTTTCACTTCTTCCGTGATTCTTAGATATAGCAAATCGGGGGACTGCTTTTCGGCAGTCCCTTTTCTGTTGGTTTAGTATATAATATGTGATATAATGCTATGATATGAAAAGAGAAGATTTGCGATTACACAGCTTCTTTGCTTTTGTAGTCTTACCATAGAGAAGGAAAGGAAGTTATTTCATGGCGTTGTTGGAGATACAAAAGGCCGGCTCCCCTGTTTTGAAGAAAGTTTGCGAACCCGTGAAGAAGATTGACGGGAAGTTTCGGGGGTTCCTAGACGATATGGCCGAGACGATGTACAAGTTCGATGGAATCGGTCTCGCTGCGCCTCAGGTTGGCCGAGCCATCCGCGCGGTAGTCATCGACATCGGCAACAGCAAGCTTTTGGAGTTGATTAATCCCGAAATTCTCGCAAAGGAAGGTGCCTGCGTGGATTCGGAAGGATGCCTGAGCGTGCCGGGGATTTTCGGCGATGTGGAGCGCGCGGAAAAGGTGACGGTGGAGTACACGACGCGCTACGGCAAACGCCGCAAGATGGAGGCGGACGCGCTTTTGGCACGTTGCATACAGCATGAGTTGGATCATCTGAACGGAATTTTGTTCATCGATGTGGCGAAGAGTCTTCGACAGGAGACGGAGGAGTCATGAAACGGCTGAAGACGGTTTTTATGGGAACACCGGATTTCGCGGTTCCCAGCCTTGCCCGGCTCTCGGAGATCAGCGAGGTCATAGGCATTGTGACGCAGCCAGACAAAAAGCGGGGGCGGGGACAAAAAATGACGCCGCCGCCCGTGAAAGTCTTTGCGCAGGCGCACGATTTACCTGTTTATCAACCCTATAGAATAGGGGAGGAAGAATTTATCACGGAGTTGGAGAAGCTTGCTCCTGATTTGGTTGTCGTTGTGGCTTTCGGTCAAATTCTGCCGCAGCGCATTTTGGATATTCCGCCATTGGGATGCATTAACGTTCATGCGTCGCTCTTGCCTCGTTACCGCGGCGCAGCACCGATGCAGCGTTGTCTGATGGCGGGAGAGACGATGACCGGCGTAACTACGATGTTCATGGATGCGGGCTTGGACACAGGCGACATGCTGCTCCAAGAAAAAATTGGAATCGATGCTGATATGACAATGGAGACGCTTCATGACTTACTCAGTGATATCGGTGCAAAGCTTCTTGTCAAGACAATCATGGCGTTGATGGATGGAACATTGCTACGAATCAAACAGGACGACAGCGCGTCGTGTTACGCGGCTATGCTGACAAAGGAAACTGGCAAAATTGATTGGGCGAAATCCGCCCTTGAGTTGCATAATCTCATTCGTGCACTTGATTCCTGGCCGGGTGCGTATACACGGTTAGACGGGAATATATTTAAAATTTGGCGCACGAGAGTTCATGACGGCGAGCATGGAGGCGAACCCGGCGAAGTGATTTACCAGACTGAACAAGGGCTTGTCGTTGCGACAGGAAAAG
>CAMVIO010000155.1 GCA_947167555.1 uncultured Selenomonadales bacterium | reverse complement strand
GCGATTCCCTCTTGGCTGACCGCAGACGCGCCCCAGCGCTTCTTGTCGGCGCCGACGGGGCAGACGGCGGTGCAGAGGCCGCAGGGGTAGCGGAACTCGTTCTTGATCTGCTGATGGTAGCCCGCGCATTTGAACTTGTCCATCTGCGCGACAGTCTGCCCTTCTTTTGGCGTGAAGGCCTGCATCGGGCAGCGGCGCGCACAGGCGCGGCAGCGGATGCAAAGCTCTTTTTTCAGCATCTTGTCCGCGGGCAGCTCCGCGTCGGTGATCACGGACACCAGCCGCACCCGCGGACCGTACTCCGGCGTCAGGAGCGTATGGTTCATGCCGATGGTGCCAAGCCCCGCGTAGAGTCCCGCCAGGACCTGAGAAAACGCCGCTTCCGGCTTTTTCACCAGGACGGAGATATCGCCGTAGCAATCCCGCGGGAAAAAATGCGCGCGGAAGCCCTGCTCATTCAGCACGTTCGCGATACGATAGGCCGCCTCGTCGAGAAACCGGTTCGTCGTATTGTAAAGCTCCGAATAGACCACCGAGGGCGTCGTCTCGATCATCGAGGGAAAAATCTGCACGCCCATCACGATCACGCGCCGCGCCCAGGGCCAGATCGTCTGCGGCCAGTATTCCTTCGGCGTGATCGGCTCCTTTTTCATCGTCAGCTTGCCGCTCTTCCCGTCATAGATTGGCCTTGACGCCCAACGCTCCACATCGGCAACGCCGAAAAGGTTCATGTCCAGCGCCTTCGCCCGCCGCTTCAGCTTCGCCTTCAAGGCGACTAATTCTTTTCTTTCCACATTGCTCATCCTTTTTTCTTTTTTTGACTGCGCAAAAAATAAAGAGACTTCAAACAAAACACAAACCGTGTCTGCTTGAAGCCTCCGTTTTTTCGGTCAGCCTGTCTTTATTGGATTTAAATCCCTTCGCCGTCCAGCCCCGTGAAACGGCTGCGCGTCAAACGCTCCACCTGCTTCACCGTGCCGTCCTTCAGCGTGATGATGACCTGCCCATAGGGCAAATCCTGAAACGATTGCCGGATCTTCCCCAGCCATCGCTCGCCGTCCGTCGCACTCGGCTTGCTGTCGCGGGCCGCAAAAAGCGCTTCGCCGCCGATGCGCTCTTCCCGTTCCACGGAAACGAGCCGCGAATCCTGCGCGCTCAAAACGATGCGCCCGCTCCCGACCTCCGCCAGCGCCCGCGCAATAAACAACGTCGCGCCGTCAGGAAGCTCGCCGGCCCGAAGGGAACGCTTCTTTTCCATAGTCCCTTCCCCCTTCATCATACGGCGTTTCCTTTCAGCTATGCGGATATTATAAGGCGCAAATCATAGATTGTCAATAGGATTAGCGGTTTGAACATCCTATGCGGCGGCGCCTACAATGTTTCATTCGCGCTTCCCATCCGATACCCGCCGAGATCGAGTGTAACGTATGTGAATCCCAATCCTTTGAGCTTTTCGACGATTTCCCCGCGACGCCGGATGACTTCTTCAAAAGCGTCCGGTATTGGAGCCGCTTGGGAAAGAAACGAGTTAGCGGCTCCTGTATGCGCAAGGCCCGAAGGGGCTTCCGCCTCGACCTCGACACGCGCGAGGTTTCCGTGATGACGAACGCGAAGCTGCCCTTTCGAAACCGCGCGGAGAATATGCTCCGCTTTTTCAACTTGCGCGAGCCTTTCGGGTGTCAGCGGCAGGCCGTATTCGACGCGGGAGGCGAGGCAGGCGGCACTTGGCTTCTCCGCGACGGAAAGCCCCCATTCCTTTGCCTGCCTGCGGATGTCCGCTTTTGTCCAGCCGCATTCGATGAACGGCGAAATCACCGTCGGCGCAAGCTCCTCTATCGCTTTCATGCCGGGGCGGTAATCGTTTTTGTCGTCAAGATTGCCGCCGTCCGCCACGAACGCGAAGCCGTTTTCCCTGGCCCATGCGACGAGCTTTTGGAAACGTCCCCGCTTGCAGTAGTAGCAGCGTTCCTTATCATTTTTTACGATTTGCGGATCGTCGAGATCGCGGGCGTCGACAATGATATGACGTATGCCCGCCGCGCGCGCCATGGCTTTCGCGTCGGCCAGCTCATCCGCCGACAAAAGCTCCGATCTCGCGGTAATAGCAACGGCTTTGTCGCCCAACGCAATACTTGCCGCCTTCGCCAGCGTCGAGCTGTCCACGCCCCCCGAAAGCGCAATAACAAGACTGCCGCAGGCTTTCAGACGACCAAGCAGTTTTTCCAGCTTTTGCTCCACATTCCGCGCCCCCGTTTCGTCCTTTCGTGTTATTTTACCACAATCACACTCAACGGGACAATCCGGCGCGCCCCAGTGCTCCGCCCGCAAGCGCGGCGGCGGCGATATTGACCGCGCTCTTGACAAGCAGCCCCGGCACCGAGGACAGGCCGAGGGCAAGGCTGTCATAGAGAACCGCGCCGCTGAGCGCGTAGCCCGCCGTCATGAACAGGCAAGCGGCGGTCATGCCGAAAATCGCGCGGGGCTTGAGAAGAGACGGCGACGTCTGTCCCTCCACCGCAACGCGGAAGAACATCTCCGCCATAACGGCCTTGATGATCAGCGTCGGCAGAATCCAAACAGGAAAGCCGCCCGCGAGATCGGCCAGCGCCGAGCCAAACGCTCCGGCAAAAATTCCCGCCCTGCGACCGGCAAAGAACACCGCAAGGAAGATCGCGCCGTCGCCGAGATGCGCGTACCCCAGCGGAATCGGAATCTGCGGCACAAGCGTAGCGATAAAGACAAAAGCGGCCATGACGCCGGCCACGCATATTTCCTTCGCGGAAATCCGCGGCGCGGCAAAAGTTTCGGTTTTGGACATAGTGATACTCCCCCTTCACAAATGACGCAAAGGAACTTTGTGGCAATACCCGCTCCACAAAGTTCCTTTTGGTCTTTCTTATAAGATTATATTACAACATTTTCATCGACGATTGAAAAATATGCAAATCCTATCGCCAGCCATAGGGTTCCCTTATATCAGCCCACACCCCGGACCCAGTGCGTATTGCTGTGGAATCTCCAGCGATATTTCCCGTGATATTCGGGGATATCCGGATTCTGGACATAATAAGTGTACGCCACATAGTCGCCCGGAAGGACCTCGATCCCATCCGGGTAATGGCGGATACCGGCGTCCGACCACATCTGCTGGCCGTTGTCAGCCAGGAGCGTAAGATCCAAATCTACCCATTCCACAGTGGCCGCCTCGTCGCCGCTGTTCTCGAAATACCCGACAATCTCCGCCTCGCCTGCCTCGTGCAGATACACATGCTCGATGGTGAAGCGGACCTTCGGCTTTGCCGCCGCCGGCTGCGGGAACAACACTGTGCAAAGCACGGCGAAGGCGAAAAACGCCAGGAGCCTGGATGTGAATGACCTCATGAATATGCCTCCCTTTTCTGATTATGTATTGCAGAACATCCGCAATCATTATAATCAATCCAGACGCACGAACGCCATACACTCAATGTCCTATTTCGGTCTCGTCAACCCCATTTTCTTCACCGTCGCTTCCAACGACGCAATGAAGGCGTGCCCAAGCTCGGTGGCCCTGCGATCCGCGTGGCGGATCACGCCGACGGTCATGACCTCGTCCGAATCGAGAGGCACGGCGACAATGTCGCGCCCGTGCAGGAACGAGGGCAGGACGCCCGTCGTCACGATGTACGCGTCAAGCTTCATCAGAAAATTCACCACCGCCGCCCGATCAGTGACGAGAATGCGCTGTTTCATCTGGCGGTCGCTGCCGACTTCCTCCGCGAAGAAGGACGGGTTTTCCTCCCCCTGGTCGAAGGTAACGCAGGGAAACGCCTCCAAATCCTCGAAGCTGACAGACTCCCGATTCACCAATGGATGTTTGCGGAACAGGAACACATGGGGGCGGACCATGAACAGCGGCGAAAAGACGAGACGGCTGTCCTTCAAAAGCTTCCGAATCATCGACTCATTGGAACGGCTCATATAAAGGACGCCGATCTCGCTCTTGAAATTCTTGACGTTCTCGATCACTTTGCCGGTACGCTCCTCCAGCAGCGAAAATTCGTAATCGTCGCCGCCGTGCGCCTTGACCAGCTCGACGAACGCGCTGGCGGCAAAAGTGTAGTGCTGGGTCGAAACGGAGAAATACCGTTTGCCGCTCTCACCGTTGTACCGATCCTCTAAAAGCCGCATCTGTTCGACGACCTGCCGCGCATAGCCGAGAAAGTTCCGCCCCTCGTCGGTGGGCTTCATTCCCCGCGAGCTACGGACGAAAAGCGTCTGCTGGATTTCCTGCTCCAGCGAGGACAGCGATTCGGTGAGGCTCGGCTGGGAGATGAACAGATGGCGCGCCGCGAGGCTCACCGATCCGTACTTCGCGACGGCCAGTGCATATTTCAATTGAAGAAGCGTCATTTCTCTTCCACCTCCGGCACATCCGCCGTGTTCACGCGTGGCAGGCGGCGCAGGACGCGGAGAACTGCGCGGCGTCGTAAGCAATGCCGTTCTTGTCGTAGTAGTCCTTGACCGCCGCGCGGATGGCCTCCTCCGCCAGCACCGAACAATGAAGCTTATGGGCGGGCAGACCGTCCAGCGCCTCCGTCACCGCCTTGTTCGTGACCGTCAATATCTCGTCCAGCGGCTTCCCCTTGATCATCTCCGTCGCCATCGAGCTGGACGCGATGGCCGAACCGCAGCCGAAGGTCTCGAACTTCACGTCGGTCACCACATTGTCGTCGATCTTCAAATAAATCTTCATGATATCGCCGCACTTCGCGTTTCCGACCTCGCCGACGCCGTCGGCGTTCTCCATGCTCCCCACATTGCGCGGGTTGCGGAAATGATCCATCACTTTTTCACTGTATAATGACATAGATTATGCCTCCCTTTTTTCTTTTTATTCCGGCAGCAAAAATTCCCGCTTGCCGACAAGCTTATCCTTCCAGAGCGGAGAAATCCCGCGGAGATACTCCACGACCTCCGGCACCGCCTTCAAGATTTGATTCACATCCTCCTCCGTGTTGTTCTCGCCGATGGACAGGCGCAGGGAACCGTGCGCGACCTCATGAGGTCTGCCGATGGCCAGCAGCACATGGCTCGGATCGAGGGAGCCTGACGTGCAGGCCGAGCCGGAGGACGCGCAGATGCCTCTGTCGTCCAAAAGAAGCAACAGACTCTCGCCCTCGATGCCCTCGAAGCAAAAGCTGATCGTTCCCGGCAGGAAATGTTCATTGTC
>CAMVIO010000154.1 GCA_947167555.1 uncultured Selenomonadales bacterium | reverse complement strand
AAGGTCTATTCCGGCCACGGCCCGTCTTCCGAGATCGGCTGGGAACGGAAATGCAATCCGTATTTGCAGTGGTGATTTATAAGACGGCATTTGCACCAAAGGAGCAAATGTAGCGTGCGCAGCACGCGCCAACTGATTAAAGAATTTCATCAGTTGCTAGTATGAAATCCTAGTGGGGAGGGAGGGATGCCGCGTGGAACAGGATTCGCTTTTTCAGGCGTCGGATCGGGAGACGCAGCCCTTGGCAGCGCGGCTCCGTCCGCAGAAGCTCTCTGAATTTGTCGGCCAACGTCATTTGATTGGCGAGGGAAAAGTGCTTCGCCGCCTGATCGAGAGCGACCGCATCGCCTCGATGATCTTCTGGGGACCGCCGGGCGTCGGCAAGACGACGCTGGCGAGGATTATCGCCGTGCATACGAAATCGTCGTTTATCGACTTTTCCGCCGTGACCAGCGGCATCAAGGAAATCCGAGGCGTCATGCAGCAGGCGGAGGAAAACCGCCGCTATGGCGACAGGACCATCGTATTCGTGGACGAGATTCATCGCTTCAACAAAGCGCAGCAGGACGCATTCCTGCCTTTCGTCGAAAAGGGCAGCATCATCTTGATCGGTGCGACGACGGAAAATCCTTCCTTTGAGGTCAATGGCGCGCTTTTGTCCCGCTGCAAGGTCTTTGTCTTACAGCCGCTTTCGACCGAGGATATTGTTTCGTTACTTTCACGGGCGATCACGGACGAGCGCGGCTTCGGCGGACAGAAGATAAAGATTGCGCCGGAGCATCTGGAAGTGATCGCGGGCTTTGCGAACGGAGACGCGCGTTCAGCCCTTTCGACGCTGGAAATGGTCGTGTTGAACGGCGAGGAGAAACACGGGACGCTCACGGTCACGAAGGAAATCCTCGAACAGTGCATTTCGAGAAAGTCGTTGCTGTACGATAAAAAAGGCGAGGAGCATTACAACCTGATTTCCGCGCTGCACAAGTCGATGCGGAACTCCGATCCCGACGCGGCGGTCTATTGGCTGGCGCGGATGCTGGAGGCGGGGGAAGACCCACTGTACGTTGCTCGGCGGGTAACGCGTTTTGCCAGCGAGGACGTCGGCCTTGCCGATCCTCACGCGTTGGAGATCGCGGTGGCGGCCTATCAGGCATGCCACTTTATCGGAATGCCGGAATGCTCGGTGCATTTAACTGAGGCGGTAGTTTATCTCTCGATGGCGCCTAAGTCCAACGCGATGGAAGTCGCTTATCTGACGGCAAGAGAGGACGCACTGCGCGAGCTCGACGAGCCGGTGCCATTGGTGATACGCAACGCGCCGACAAAGCTGATGAAAAATCTTGGCTACGGCAAGGGTTACCAATACGCACATGACACAGAAGAAAAAATAACGAACATGCAATGTCTGCCCGATTCGCTTCTCGGCAAGGAATATTATCGCCCGACGGAGCAGGGCGTGGAAGCGCGATACAAGGCGAGGCTTGCCGAAATCAAGGAATGGAAATGCGCTCACGGCGCGAAGGTTTAGAACAAAGCAAATCCACCGTTTCATAACGATACGGTGGATTTTTTGCGGGAAAGATAATTTGCCGATTGCATAAATCATGGTATAATGAAAAAAGCAGTACAAAATGAATCGAGAGGCGCAAAAACTGTGCTTTTATAAGGGGGATTTACCGCGTGGCCAAAACGATCATGATGCAGGGAACCAGTTCTCATGTGGGGAAAAGCATTCTTGTCACGGCGCTCTGCCGTATTTTTTATCAGGACGGGTTGCATGTCGTTCCGTTCAAAGCACAGAATATGGCGCTGAATTCTTATGTTACGCGGGACGGCAAGGAAATGGGGCGCGCGCAGGTTGCTCAGGCGGAGGCGGCGGGCCTTGCGCCGGAGGTCGATATGAACCCCGTGCTCTTGAAGCCTACGGGACACGCCTCGTCGCAGGTGGTGCTGATGGGAAAGCCAATCGGCAATATGTCGGCGAAGGAGTATCATAAAGGCTATTCGGTGAAGCTGTTCGACACGGTCAAGGAGGCCTTGGCACGGCTTGACAAGGAATACGAAGTCATCGTGATCGAGGGCGCGGGCAGCCCCGCCGAGGTCAATCTGCACGACAACGATATCGTGAATATGCGTGTCGCCCGTCATTTGCAGGCGCCTGTGCTCTTGATTGCCGACATCGACAGGGGCGGCGCTTTGGCTTCTCTGGTCGGCACGTTGGAGCTTTTGACGGAAGAGGAACGAGGCCTTGTAAAAGGGCTGATTATCAATAAGTTTCGCGGCGACGTTTCGCTTTTGCAGCCCGCCGTCGATTTTTTGGAGAAAAAGACGGGGAAGCCCGTGCTCGGTATTATTCCGCATATCGACCACATGGGCATCGATGACGAGGATTCCGTTTCGCTGGAGGAAAAGCAGGAGAAACCGAAAGAGGGCGACGTCAAGATCGCGGTCATTCGCACGCCGAAAATTTCCAATTTCACGGACTTCGATTGTCTGTCCGGCGAGGAGGACGTTTCCCTTTATTATGTGCAGGACGCGAATTCCATCGGGGAGCCGGACTTAATCATGTTGCCGGGCAGCAAGAATACGACGGAGGATATGATGTATCTGCGTTCGTCGGGCATTGCGGCGGCGATTTCCGAGCGCGTGGCGAAGGGGACGCCGTTGATCGGCATTTGCGGTGGCTATCAGATGCTCGGCAAAGAGATTCGCGACCCACATCATACGGAGTCGGACAAGGACGGTACGGAAGGCTTGGGGCTTCTCGACATGCGGACGACCTTCAGCGAGGAGAAGCTGACCTCACAGGTGGAGGCGGACTGCAACGATTGGCATTTCCTTGGCGAGAAACTATCCGCAAAGGGCCTTCGCGGCTACGAGATTCACATGGGCGAAACGGAGTTTTTTGGAAAGACGGATGCGCATCCGTTGACCATTACGAAGCGTGCCGATACGTCGGCAGATATTGTCGAAGGGACATGCCGGGGCGATGGGCTTGTTTTCGGCACCTATATTCATGGAATCTTCGACCATGACGAGTTCCGTCGTGCGGTGCTGAACGCCATCCGAAAGAAGAAAGGTTTGCCATCGCTCAAGAATACGAGGAATGTCCGGGCGGAGAAAGAAAGAAGCTACGACGCTTTGGCCGATGTGGTGCGGCAGCATCTCGATATGGACAAGGTGCGTAAGATTATGGGCATGGACGGGAAATGATGACAGCAGTATTTGCTTTTGTCGTTGATTGCCTGATCGGTGATCCGCGCTCGTCGCTTCATCCTGTCGTGCTGATTGGAAAGTTGATTTCCTTTTTTGAAAATCTGTTGTATCATAAACAGGATTCCGACCGGAAAAAAATGGTTTGCGGCGCGGTGTTGATGGTTTGTGTGTTGGCAATCTCGTATGGCGTGGCGGAAGAGATAGTCCGTCTTGCGGCGCTTTCTGGCAATGTCTATGTTTCTATTGCGATTCAAGCTGTGGCTTTGAGCTTCATGATTTCGCCGAGGAACCTTGCGGAAGCGGGGCGAGAGATTCGCGATTATCTAATGGAAGGGAATCTCGAAATGGCTCGGTTCAAGGTCGGCTGGATTGTCGGACGGGACACGGACAAGCTGACGGAGGGCGAGGCGACGCGGGCGACGGTGGAGACGATTTCGGAAAATACCGTCGACGGCGTGATTTCGCCGCTGTTTTATTTTTTTGTCGGCGGGTTGCCGCTGGCGGTGGCTTATCGTGCGGCGAACACGATGGACTCGATGATCGGGTATAAGAACGACAAATATCTGTATTTCGGGCGCGTAGCGGCGCGGGCTGACGACGTTTGGAACTATATTCCCGCACGGTTGACGGGGCTGATGCTCGTTGCAGTGGCGTTTTTGCTTGGTTTTGACTGGCGGAGCGCTTGGCGAATCTTGCGCAGGGACGCTGCGAAGCATCCCAGCCCGAATGGCGGCTGGACGGAATCGACGGTGGCGGGCGCGTTGGGCATTCGGCTCGGCGGTCTCAATTATTATTTCGGCAAGCCGTCTTTTCGTACTTATATGGGCGATCCCATCTATGAACTGGAAGCGCGCCATATTTCGCAGGCAATTCGGATGATGTACGCGACGACGGTGATGTTCCTCTTATTGGCGCTGGTAGTGGAATGGTTTTTCTGCGGAGGATTTATTGTATGAGAGCGTTTTTTATCGGATTGCAATTTCTGACGCGGATTTCCATTGTTCGGCAAGACGAATGGACGGCCGAGGATTTCGGTCGTAGTGTGAAGTTTTTCCCTTTGATCGGGGCTGTGCTTGGCGTGATATATGCCGTTTTCGCTTGGGCGTTTTATGATTGGCTGCCGACAAGGGGGATTTTTCTCCCCCCGCATTTGACGGCGGCGGTTCTCTTGATCCTGCCGCCGATTATGACGGGAGGTCTTCATTGCGACGGATTTATGGACACGATGGACGGCGTTTTTTCCGGGCGATCACGGGAGCGTATGCTGGAAATCATGAAGGATAGCTGTACCGGTTCCAACGCGGTCTTCTGCTTCGTCGTGCTGATGTTCCTGGAATTTGCGATCCTGCTCGATATGCCTTTGGACGTCATGGTTCCTGCGCTCTTTGTCATGCCGATCATTGCGCGTTTGATGATGGTCGCGGGTATTACGCTTTTTCCCTATGCGCGTCCTGACGGCCTTGGCAAGGCGTTCGCTCAATACGCGGGACGCAGCGCGCTGGCCTTTGCGGCGGTTTGCACTTTGGTGCTGGTGGCATGGGCAGGGCCGTTCGCGTGGGCGAGTTTAGTTGTGTGCGCCGCGTTTACTGTGTTTTTCGGAAATTATGTGGAGAAACGGCTGGGCGGGTTGACCGGAGACGTGTACGGCGCCATCACGACGCTGAATGAGGGGCTGGTGCTGCTGACGTTTTTGGCGGGCGTATCAATATTAAGATAATGAAATGAGTGAAGAAATGAATCGACGATTTGCACACGGGGGTAATATTTATGACGTCGCTCCCGGCGGTGGGGAGTGGCTGGATTTCAGCGCGAATATCAATCCGCTCGGGCTTTCACAAAAAGTCAGGCAAGCGATCGAAGACGGGATTGAAAAAATCGTTCATTATCCGGATCCGTCCGCGCGCGCATTGAAACAGGCGATTGCGGAGCATTATAATGTTCCGCGTGAAAAAATCGTCTTGGGCAATGGCGGCGCGGAGCTTTTTTATGTCTTTTTTCACGCGATGCGGCCTAAAAGGGTGCTGCTGCCGGTTCCTTCCTTCAGTGAATATGAGCGGGCGGCTCTTTCGGCATACGCGAAAGTCGTCTATCTTCCACTTCGCGAGGAAAAC
>CAMVIO010000153.1 GCA_947167555.1 uncultured Selenomonadales bacterium | reverse complement strand
AGAAATCCTGGATTTATGCGGTTGTGAAGAGAAAGCTGAAAGCGCCTATTTCAAAAAGTCCAGCCGCAGCTTATAGCGATAAGCGCGGTGTGTCTTGTTGATAATGATGTGTTCCTGCGGGTATGATTTGATACGATTATCTATTGTGCGCGACGACTTTTGCAGCGTGGAAGCAATTTCTTCCAGTGTTGCGCCATCGCCTGAAAACAGCGCCGCTTGCAATAAAATGTAGTAAATTCGGGAATCTGTTTTTCCTGCAAGATTGAGCGTGTGAAGTTTTTTCTCATACTCGATCAGTTTTCTATACTTGTCTTTCAATATTGCATTGACATGGGTTGCGCTTTTCAGTATCCACGCAAGAAACCCTTCGATAAACGGCGTCAAGTCGCCGCAGTTTCCATAGGCATTTGTTTCCTCAAACAGCTTGTAATATCTCGTCAGAGACTTTTTGATGGTGATGGAGAGCCGAATCGCTACCAACGGATGCAACATTCTCGCTAAATAATAGGAAGAAATGAACCGCGCCGTTCTTCCGTTTCCATCGTAAAAGGGATGAATATAACCAAATAAATAATGAAAAGCGGCGACCCGCACCAAGCCGGAAATATCTTCGTCGTTCAGGAATTTCAGCGCTTCGTCCATATAAGCGACGATCTTCTCTTCGGGGAAGACGCCGTGATGGATGACTTTTGTTTTTGACCACACGTCCACCGTATTTTTGCGAAAAATAATCCCATCCGGCTGGTTGTGGGGATTGTCCCGAAGCACTTCATTCAAGATGAAGCTGTCATAAAATTGCCGAAGCTCTTTGCTGGACGAAAAAGAAATCTTTTCTTTACTTTCCAGCTTTTGGTATTTGTTGACGATACTCCAGAACCGTACATTTGCCGCGCCGGAGGCATTTCCCTGTTCGTCGATTGCCGTATTGATTTCCTTTCGCGTACTATGGACGCCTTCGATGTCATTGCTGGACAGAATTTCTTCCACGAGACAAGCGCGTTGGAATTGTTCGACAGCCACATGCGGTATGGATCCCAAGATGGCCAGCAGTTTTCTTATTTCAGCCGTTATGTCGGTCAAGACAGACGTGAGTTTATCCGTGTAATAGAAAAAGGCGGGATAGTCGCGATTCGCCGATAATTGACGGATGGGGATGTCAATATGCCGTGACAGTGGAAAATGATAGAGGTCGTTATACAGTTTTTTCCATCTTTCTTCATCTTGACGGAACACAGTCAGTAATCTTTCCGAAGGCATACATTTCGTCCTTTCCGTCGCCTATGAAAAATCGCCGTTTTTTTCACAGGTGATAATCTTGCTATGAAAAAATGCCGTTTTTTTCATAGCAGAAAATTTAACTATGAAAAAACACCATTTTTTTCATAGCTGCCTTTTCCCGTTTTATCCCTTATAATATATGGTTTTAGCGTAATACGATTACAGATTTTTGTCAACAAAACATTTGCAGGTCTGAAAAACAATATGGCAAGCGAGCGACCCGAACCTTCGGAACGGGCGTCATGCAAAGGCCGGAGCCTCAAAAAGAGGTTCCGGCCTTTTGGGAATCGGCGTTATTCTTTCGACCATGCGAGTACAAGCCCGCCGACCTGCTCTCCGGACCGCGTCAAAAATACAAATTCACAATCGTCATATAAAACGGGATGACCACGAGGCCGAACAAGATGGTAATGAAAGAAAGCGCGGCGGTGTATTGACTGTCCGCCTTGTACTGCTTCGCCACGATAGTCAGCATGGTCATGGCGGGCATGGCAGCCTGCATGGTGAAGACCTTGACGGAAAGGGACGAGGCAGGAAAGACGGGCGTGAGCGCCAGCACGGCCAGCGGGCAGACGAGATACCGCCCGACGAGGCCCCAGACGATATCCTTTTCAAAACGGAATTCCCGCAGGGAAATGCGCCCTACCTCCATGCCGATGAAAAGCAGCGACAGCGGCGTGGTCATGTTTCCCGTATAGCGAAGCGTCGCCCGTAGGCAGTCGGGCAGGGAAAAGCCGGCGAGGACGAACAGGATGGCTCCGATAAACGCCAAAAGCGACGGGGACAAGATTTTTCGCAGGGTGTCCATGGAAAAGAATCGTTCCCGCTTCCGTGCGACGTCGCCGACGATGATATTGACGCCCAGCGTCCAAAAGAGCAGCGTATTGACAACGTAATACAGCATGACCGCCGGGACGCTCTCATCGCCGAACAGCGCGAGATTCACCGGCAGGCCGATGAACATGGTATTGGAAATGAAATAATTGACCTGAAACGCGCCCCGCCGCCCCGGGCGGATATCCAGGAACCGCGCGGCGGCGCCGCCCACGACCATTGCCAGCAGCATGGAGGCGACGGGCAGAACCGTATCGGGCAAAAGCGCCGCCAATTTCTCGGCGGTGAAATTCTGCGTCAGGCCAATAAAAATCGAGCACGGCAGGGAAATCACGGTGACGAGCCGCGCGATCAACGCGCCGCTGACCGCGTCGAACCAGCCTGCCCGACTCAAGAAGCTGCCCAGCGCCACCAGCGCGATAATCGGGAACATGGCCTCCGCCGCCTGCAGGACAAATTCAAGCATGGAACAAGTCTCCTATCGGGGGGGAAAATCCCCACTGTTTACGGGAAGAAGATATATTTGCGCCCTTGTCAGTATCAAAGCGCATAGTAATAGGGGCAGATATTTTCGTAATGGCCGTCCTTCATCCGAAATCCCTTGGGGATGGTCCCGAGTTGGTGAAAGCCGATGCGCTCGTAAAGATGCCGGGCATGGATATTGCTTTCCACCACGGCGTTGAACTGCAGGATCAGGAATCCGAGCCGTTTTGCTTCCCGAATGCAGTCCAGCACCAGCTTCTCGCCGATATGCTTGCCGCGGCTGGCGGAGCTGACCGCATAACTGGCGTTGCAGATATGGGAACAGCGGCCGATATTGTTGGGATGGAGGATATAGAGACCGAGGATTGTCCCCGTCTCGTCTTCGATGACAGCCGTATGGCTTTGCGCGGCAAAGAATTCCCGCCCCGTTTCCATGGTCAGCAGTTCCTCTTGCGGAAAAGCGATGCCTTCCTCCACGATCTCATTCCAAATGGGGATCATGGCGGGCAAATCCGCCTCAGTGTATTTTCTTGCTCTCATGACGTTCTCCTTTCACTCTTCCGCCGAAACCAGGTCGCTATGGTATTCCTGCTTGCCCGACAATATATCGTCGTACAGCAGCTGCTTCCAGTCGATGTAATCCACCGCCTCCTGCAGCAGCTTGATTTTTTCCCGCAGTTCGTCCTGCTTTTTTGCCAGCATCTTCTTCCGCACGGGAATCGAAGACGGCCCTTCGAGGCAATAGGCGAGGTATTGCTGCATCTCGGCGATGCTCATTTCGCAGTTTTTCAGGCAGGAAAGGCTTTTCACCCAGCACATGGCGTGCTCGTCAAAGACGCGGCGGTTGTTCTTGTCCCGTTTGACGTTCGGGACAAGCCCCTGGTTGCAGTAGAATTTCAGCCCTTCATAGGTCATGCCGGTTTCCTTGCAGACCTCCCGCATCGTGTACATATTGGACCCTCCCCAAAAATATCAAAAAACGATTGACCGGCAAGTGCTATTGCTTGATAGAATAATAGTATACCACAGTTTTTGCCAATTCTTATCATGAATATCAGGAGCGAAGAACGTTTTTGGTTTAAGATTTTGTAGCTTAAAGCAAATGCTTAAAATACTGCTCAAAGAAGATTTTTGGATATTTCCCGTATCATCCGTGTAAATTCTCCGGCGACCGGCGTCAGATCATTTAGATCGCAGGCAATCAACCCAATCTGCGTTCCGATGGCCGGAATGACCGGGCAGATACGTAAGCGGTGAGGAATCGGTGAAAGGGTGAATCGAGAGATGAGGCCGACGCCGTTTCCTTCCTCCACCATGCGGACCACGGTTTGGGCGTCCTGCACCAGCAGGCTGCGGGCGAAATCCTCCTTGTATCGGGAGGGCAGCTTTTCCATCGCCGTTTCCAATCCGGCGCGGCAGAGAACCAATCGCCCCGCGTCTTTTTTCAGGTCGACGGTTTCCTCTGGGGAATCCGTCGGAAGGAGTCCCACCATTTCGTCCTCGATGAGCACCTCGGTCGCCAGATTGCCGAAGGGCGCGTAAGTGACGGCGAAATCCACGGCGTGTTCCTCCACCATCTTCTTGACGGCTGCGGGCGTCCCTTCCCTGATCTCTACGGATACAGAGGGATATTTTTCGCGGTATTGCCGGAGCGCTTTGGACAGCAGAACGGCAGTGGTGACGGGAACGGAGGCGACGCGAAGCCTGCCGCCGATAAAATGGTTCTCTCGAAACGCCGTCTGGCGGATCCGGTTCTCCAAATCCTCCATCTGCCTCGCAAGCAGGAGGATCTTTTGCCCCGCGTCGGTGGGAATCATGCCGTTTTTCTTGTCACGATAAAAGAGCTTTAAGTTCAGCTCCTTTTCCAGCGACTGTATGGCCTTGCTGACGGCGGGCTGGGAAATATAGCGGGCGTTCGCCGTCTCAGTGATGCTCTGTCGATCGGCGACATCCAGGAATATACGCAGATTATGCGATAACATAACTTTCCGGTTATCCTCTCATGAACAATAATGTATTTTCCATTATGCAGATATTATCATACAATGAACGCAGAAGCAATTCATCTATGAACATGAAGGGAGCGTTCATCATGAAAAAAGTCTACGCCATCAATGGAAGCCCGCGCCGCAACAGGAATACGGCGACACTCCTGGACAAGGTGCTGGAGGGCGTCAAAGAAGCCGCGCCCGAGGCCGTAACGGAACGGATCAATCTCTATGGGCTGAAATACACGGGCTGCGTGAGCTGCTTTGCCTGCAAGCGGAAGGACGGTCCGAGCTACGGCAGATGCGCCGTGCGCGACGGCCTTCACGACGTGCTCGAAAAGCTGCGGGAGGCCGATGCCGTCGTCTTCGGCTCGCCGATTTATTACCGCACGATCACGGGACAGCTCCACTCCTTCTATGAGCGGTTCTTCTTCCCGTATATGCAGTACAAGCACGGCTATCCAAATTTAGTAGAGCGAAAGATTCCGACGGCCTGCGTTTACACGATGAACGTGAAAGAGGACGAAATGATCCGGGACGGCTATCAAAAGTACATGGGGCTTTTTGAAATATTCCTCGAAAATTACTTCCAAAAGCCGCAAATCCTTTATTCCTTCAACACGTACCAATTCGACGATTACGGCAAATATGTCTGCGAAGTCTTTTCGGAGGAGGAAAAAGCCGCGTGGCGCGCGGAACATTTCCCGAAAGATTGCAAAAAAGCCATGGAGATGGGGCGGAAACTCGTCCTCGATAT
>CAMVIO010000152.1 GCA_947167555.1 uncultured Selenomonadales bacterium | reverse complement strand
GCGTCGTCTTCAGAGACGCCGACACGGACGCATACGCCATTTGCGCGTTGGTGGTTACATTGTTGACAGCCATTTTGCATTCCTCCTTGACAAAATACAAACTTAAAAACTCCTTTTCCACCACCGCCATCATACCACAAATCGCCGCAGAAAACAAGATGAGAAAAAGAAAAAGTCCTCTCCCCCGCGGAAAAGGACTTTCGTCTTTGCCTGAATGATTCACACTATGAAAATGACGTATGTAGATACCGCAATCGCCGTAATCATCAAGGCCGCCGCCTGATACCCTTCCTTCGTCTTCGGCCAGCCGAAGCGCAGGCTCTCACCCAGGATGCCCCGCCGGTTGAAAAACCAAAAGCCCTTGCTCATATCACGGAGCCGGAACCACTGCGCTTTCTTTTGCGGGCCGATCCAAATCGACGCCATGAAAACGATGCAAAAGGCGCTTATCAGGGAAAAGAACATGCGCCGTACAATCTCCGCATCTCCCACGCCGAATCCACCTCCATCTGTCATAATATGTTATTATATAGAGTCTCTTGGAAAAACACAAGCAATTTTCAACGCGAAAAGAAAATCACCAGCCCGCCGACCAGCGGCGTCGCCGTGACCACCGCCTGCAGGACAGGACGCGGCGCAAGGCTCGTGAACTTCGCGCCGATAAAGGAGCCGATGACGAGGCCGAGAAAAGTCTGGACAAAAATCCCCATATCCAGATGACCGTTCAAAATATATCCGGCACTGCCCGCAATCGAAATCGGCAGGATCACCAGCATGCAGGTCCCGACAGTTTTCAAAAGCGAAACGCCGAAAAAGATCATCAGCGCAAGCTGGATGAACGCTGTCGCGCCGATACCGAATGCGCCGGAAAGGAAGCCTGTCACGACGCCTGTCACCGAGCCGAGCACAAGAAGCTCCCGCCCTTTAGGCTGCGTCGTGCGGATATGAATACGGCGGTCAAGCCACGCCTTGTGATACAGCCGGATATACATGATGATTGCCGACAGGAACATCATCATGGCGGTAAAGAAGCTGAGCTCATTCGTCGGCAGGCTATGCGCGACATGCGCGCCGATAAACGAGCCGACCATGCCCGCGCCGCCGATGACAAGCCCCATCTTCACCTCGACCTCGCCCTCGCGAAGATGACTGACCGTGCCGGAAATCATCGTGAAAATCATCGCGGTGATGGCCACAGCCAAAGCCTTATGCATCGGCACGCCGTAGCCCGCCACGAGCAGGGCGATCGTCATGCCGGAACCGCCCGCGCCGCAAAAGCCGAGCAAGAAGCCCATAGCAAGCATTCCCGCGAAAATCATTCCGAACAGACCTTTCCCGAAAACAAAAAACCGCGTATGTTGCGCGGTTTTTTCTGAACCCAAACTTCAGGGAGAGCCGACGCTCCGACATCGACTGTCTCTTTCTGTGCTTATTATACCACACCCCCGCCAATCGTCAAGAGCCGCTTCTTTCTGCTGCAACGGCGTTGCAGAATGCTGAAAATCATCGGAAACGAACAAATAAAAAAACGATGCAGGAATTATTTTATGAACGGCGAATTATTCCCAGGTATAATTGAAACCGATGAAAATGATTGCGAATATGAGGCGCCGCAGGCTGGCAAAAAAGTATTTGATATTCCATACGTAAAAAGTGTGTTAAAATAAAATAGCTGAATGCTATATTTTTTGATTGGGTGGGGAATATGCAAGAGAACCAGACCGATTACAAGCAGAAACTCAGCATGGGGATGTTCCTTGTCGCGCTCGGCATCGTGTACGGCGACATCGGCACCTCCCCCATGTACGTCATGAAATCCATCATCGAGGGAAACGGCGGAATCGCCCATGTGGATCCCGATTTTATCGTCGGCTCGCTGTCGCTGGTCATCTGGACCATCACATTGCTGACAACGATCAAGCATGTGCTGATCGCGCTCAGAGCGGATAATCATGGCGAGGGCGGAATCTTCGCGCTTTACAGCCTGGTCCGACATTGCGGGAAATGGCTGATCATCCCCACGATGATCGGCGGCTGCACTATGCTGGCCGACGGCGTGCTGACTCCTGCCGTGACCGTCACGACTGCCGTAGAAGGTCTGCGCAGCATCGATGTCGTGAATGATTTCCTCGGAAGCGGGCAGATTATCGTTGTACTGATAACGCTGGCAATCATCAGCCTCCTGTTTATGATCCAACGGAGCGGAACCAGCTCCATTGGAAAGATGTTTGGGCCGGTCATGTTGGTGTGGTTTTTGTTCCTTGGCGTCACCGGATTATGGCTGACGCTCGGCGACCTTTCGATTTTGCGCGCCCTGAATCCGATATATGCCCTGCACGTCCTGGTCAGTCCTGACAACAAAGAAGGCTTGATGATCCTCGGGAGCGTGTTCCTGTGCACGACCGGCGCGGAAGCCTTGTATACGGATATGGGCCATGTCGGACGATCCAACATCTTCATCAGCTGGCCGTTTGTCAAGCTTTGCCTGATCCTGAACTATATGGGCCAATGCGTCTGGATCATCCAAAATCATGAAAACCCTGCCATGCAGGCTATCCAGAGCATCAATCCGTTTTATGTGATGCTTCCGGAATCGCTGCGGCCGGCGGCGATCCTGCTGAGCGCGATGGCGGCGATTATCGCCAGCCAGGCCCTGATCAGCGGAAGCTACACCTTGGTGCATGAGGCGGCCAGTCTTGACCTCATGCCGCATTTGAATGTGCGGTATCCGTCAGACACGAAAGGCCAGATCTATATCCCTTCTGTCAACAATATCCTGTGGATCCTCTGCGTGCTGGTAATCCTTTATTTCCAAAGCGGATCCCGAATGGAAAACGCATACGGTCTGGCCATTACGATCAGTATGCTGATGATGACGGTCCTGTTTTGTGTTTATATCGGGGTGCTGCACAAGCATCAGCTGGCCGCGGCTCTGTTCGCCGTGATTTTCTTCGCGCTCGAAGGGGTATTTTTCGTATCGAGCCTTGGAAAATTCGTGATCGGCGGTTATGTCGCGATCATCATTTCCGTGGCAATCCTCTTTATCATGATCGCCTGGTATCGCGGGACCCAGATCGAGCAGACGCAGAATATCTTCCTGGATATGCGGGCGCATCTGTACGACATTAAAGACCTGCAGAACGATCATTCCATTCAACTATGCAGCAACAACATGGTATATCTGATCAAGGGCGGGGACGACTCCGACGCCATCGACCGGGATATCCTGTATTCGATCCTGGATAAAGACCCGAAACGGGCGGACGCCTATTGGTTCATCAGCGTCAATACGACAGACGATCCGTATCAAAAACATTATAAGGTTGAAACCTTTGGAACGGATTATATCTTCCGCGTGCACCTGTATCTCGGTTTCAAGGTCAGGCCGAGCGTCAATATCTATCTCAGGCAGATCGTGCGCGATCTGCGCTCCTCGGGGGAACTTCCGAAGCAGAACCGGCGGCACTCGATCTATGGCCCTTCCGATGTGGGATCGTTCAAATTCTGTATGATCAGAAAAATGATGCCGCAGGAAGGCGCTATCGATCCTATGGACAATCTGCTGATCCACGCGAAGTACTTTATCCGCCGCATCGCAGGGAATCCGCTTCAGTGGTTCGGGCTGGAAACCTCCAACGTAATCATCGAATACGTGCCTTTGTTCCTGGCGGAAAGGCAGAAGGAAGACCATCTGATCCGGATCTGATTCATAGTCCCATGATATCGGTTAAAATCGCTGTCCCCTTAAAACAATCGCGATAATGCAGAACCAAAAAAGAGCCCCCGCAGCGCGGGGGCTTTCGTTTCTCTTATAGCAACCAATGAAACAGACCGAGGTAGGAAAAGAAGGAAAGGATCAGGACGCCGCAGGCGGAAACTATGAAAAGGCGGACGAACAGCCGGTGCTGCTCCGGAACGGAAGCCTTCGCCGCCGAGGAATACGCCGCCAGCGCGAGGCCGCCTCCTGTGGAAAGCGGACTGATACCGCCGCAATGCGAAATCATGGAAATGGTGGTCGCCATCTCCAGCTCACCAAAGCCGCCGGCAAGATCCGCGAACAGCGAAGGGATCGTCGGGATCAATGTCGGCATCACGACGCCGGAAGTGGAGCTGCACCAGGACATGCAGCCGGCGGTCAATCCCATAATCGCCGTCGCCGTCGAGGGCGTCATAACGGAGGCCAGTGTATCGGACAGCAGCTCAATGCCGCCGAGCTTGATAATCAGGTTCATCAACACACTGACGCCGCCAATCAGGATCAAGGTGCCCCAAGGAACATTCTTGAACGCTTCGTCCTCATCCGCCACCCGAAGCAAAGAAAGAACGGCGGCTACCGCAAAGCTCGTCAGGCCCACGTTGAAATGGAAGAACATCACCAGCACCACCATGACGGCGATTCCCGCAAGCGTCGTCTTCTGCTTGGCACTGAACGGCGGAAGCTCGAAAAGGTGAATGACGTGGTCAGAGTGAAGGCGCCAGCCTCCCAGCGCCACATAAACGATAGCCGCATAGACGGTCATGGACAGCACGCCGTTCACCAAAAAAGGCATTTCCACGCCGGAAAGCCCGATCTGCTCACAAAGATTCTTTCCGATAATGCCCGTCGCCGCCAGCGGAGACACGCCGCCGCCCGACGCCCCCAGCACGACGAGCGCCGCCAGCATGGCGGGCGGAATCTTCATCTCGGCGGCCAGCGTCATGGAAAATACCATCATGATGGCAATGGTCGGCACCGTCCCCGGGCCAAGTGCCGAAAGCACCGTAGAGAATACGTAGATGACGATTGGAATGAGCGCCGTATGCCGCCCGGTCAGGGCGACGACTTTCTCCGCCATCAGGGCCAGCGAACCGTTGAGCTGAGCGATGCTGAACAGGTAAGTAACCCCCAGCAGGATCAGAAACAACGAAGAATTGAATCCCGCCAGCACGGCCTTATCCGGAATCCCCGCGACGCGCCCCAGCAGCAGCGCGAAAGCGATGGACAAGAGCCCCGTGTTCATGTGTCGCCAAAAACCGAGAACGATAGCGAGAAACAACAGCACAAGCGAGAGGATTTCCATGGATGATGACGCTTCCTTCCTGTGAGGTTTGATAATCCGGTTATTTCCCCAAAAACAAGGAGAGCCGAGTCTTTGAACTGCGGCTCTCCCGTCTGTTCATTATACTACAATTCATGATATCGTCAAGCAAAAAGCCCCGCATTTGCGGGGCTTTTCTTATCCTAATATGTGACTCGCTTCGCTCGCAAGGAAGCTGAATGTTCGCTTCGCTCCCATCCGGCGATAACTAACGGCTAGGCAACCTCCGCCCTAACGGGCGAAGGTTCACCAAGCCTTAGTAATCTCA
>CAMVIO010000151.1 GCA_947167555.1 uncultured Selenomonadales bacterium | reverse complement strand
CCGCGCCGCGCCTTTTACCACCGCTACGCCTATACGAGCGGGCGATGGGAAAACAGTTCCATGATGGCGAATTTCCAGCCCTCGGAAAACTACGGCTTCTTCGCGGGAAATTGGCTCTACCAACAGGGCGTGGGCGACGGGCAGCTCCTCTCGATCCGGGCGAACGCGCAGATGAGCGAGCGGGACGACCTCAGGGCGTCGAAGCAGTTTCTCCTCGGCGGCGCGTACAGCGTGCGCGGCTATAAGGAAAACGCGATCGACGCGGACAACGGGTACTGCCTCGGCATTGAATACGCGGTGCCGCTGACGAAGAAACGGGAGCTTTCGCTGTACGGCTTTTTCGACTACGGCGGGCTGTGGGGCGGGAACCGCCCGGAGCATTATATCCTCGCGGGCACGGGCGTCGGCCTTCGGGCGCGGGTGGCAAATATCCTCTCGGTGGACGTGGCGGTGGGCTTCCCGCTCCGCCGGGAACTGGACGAAGGCAAGGTAGACAAGGCAAGGGTGCATTTGACGGCAACGGCGGCGTTTTAGAAATCACTGATTAAGGCAAGATGATATAGGCACGGAAGCTGAAAGGAATGAGAAACATGTCGGGATGGATTCGGAAAATGCGCAGGGAAAACGGATTACACATCGAGATTGGAAGGCATATCGCAGTCGGGCTTGCGGCGGCGGGATTTTTGCTGTCGCCCGTCCACGTGCGCGCCAGCGATATTGCAAAGGCGGACAGCGCCAACGCGGGGACTATTGCGCAGAACGGCGGCGTGTTCGACATCTTGGCGGACGGCGTCGCGGGCAGCAACGCCTATAATGTGTTTTCCAAATTCAACCTCGACAATGGCAATATCGCGAATCTGTGGTTCGGCACATCGAAGGACAGCGCCAATGCGCTGAACCTTTTGAACGTCGTCAACGACCCGGACGGCGTGGTCATCAACGGCGTCGTGAACGCCCTGCGGAATCACAGTATCGGCGGCAATCTCTATTTCATCAACGAAAAGGGCATTACCGTGGGTGCGTCCGGCGTCATCAACGCGGGCAGCATCAACCTCGTCACGCCCGCGCATATCAGCGACGTGAAATACAGTGACGAAGGCTTCGACCCCGCCAACCTGACAAATGGCGAAATTGCCGTCAATCCCTCGGGGACAATTTCCGTCGCAGGGCATCTCAACGCGGTGGACGGCATCCACATCAGCGCGGGAGCCATCAACGTCGTGAAGGCGGAAAACGCGGCGCAGGGCGCAATCCTGCGGACGGCGGACAGCATCGACTTTACCGATGTTGTCAATACTTCGGGGCTTGCGTCGGACGTAACAAGTACTACGCTGACGGCCAGCGAGAACGCCTCCGGCGACATCGTGCTTTCCGCCGTGGCCCACAGCACCGCGCCCTCGGCGGCGGACGAGGGGCTCTCCGCGCTCGGTTATATGACCCGCGAAGCGACGGTCACGACGGACGCGGGGACGCAAATCAACGCCCGGGGCGCGGCGAAGCTCTCTTCCTCGGCTCGGAACGAGGATATTTCCGTCAAGAGCGAGGCGTCCCAAGGGCTGAACTTCCTCCTCGACGAGGGCGCGAACCCCTTGGGGCAGATTGTGTTTGTTACGGCGGACACCACGGTGAACGGCAGCGTCACGGGCAAGACCGTGGACATCAGTGCCACCGCCTACAACCAATACAACAGCACCAACGACGCGAACAAGAGGGAGAATATCTCAAAAGAGGTCAAAGGCGCGCTCGGCTTTGATGAAAGCTGGTACAAAATCGACAAGCTCGCCAGTACGCTCAATGTTACGCCCATATACAGCTATATGGAAACAAAAGCGAACGTGAGCGTCGGCAAGGACGCCTTGATTCGCGCGACGCGGGATGCCGTGTGGAAGACGGACGAGGCGAGCGCTTTCATTTTGGACGCGGACGGGCTTCGCACCGCGATTCCCGCCCTTTCGGTGAACGCCAACGCCACCACGAACAACATCACCTCGGCGACGACGAAAATCGACGATTCCTATACCCGACGGGAAAACAAGGTGGGCGCGTCGCCGTACAAGGATACGGCTCGGCTGGCGGGGGCTGGCGTTACGTATCTCGGCGGGTACAACAGCGCGAACGTCACCATTGAGGGCAATCTCTCGGCCAAGGGCGCGGTTGAGACGAAGGCAACCGCCAGCGACACCATCCGCGCCACCGCTACGGTGGCTTCCGTCGCGCCGACAAAGACCGGTTCCGCCGCTTTGACGGACGCGGCGGTTGCCATCGCCACCGGGACAAACACCGCGAATGTGGAGATTAAAGAGGGCGCGTCCGTAAAGAGCGACGAGCATATCGTAAACGTGGCGGCCACCGCGACAAACAGCATCGACGTGACCGCCACGGTGCAGGCCAGCGCCGGCGCGGCGGCGGCGACGGGCGTTTCCGTGCTGGACTACAAGAGCGGCGCGACGGTGAGCATCGACGGCGCGGTGTCGGGAAAGGCCCAAACGGATGGCGGCGCGGCGGTGGACGCCTCGACGGTTTCCGTCAAGGCGCTCAACACCATTTCCCGGAACAACGTCTCGGCGAACAATGCCCTCGTGGGCAAGAATCCCCCGGCAAAGCGGGAGGAAAACGATGCCGCGAACGCAAACTCGAATATTCGGCAGGCGGCGGTCGGCGGGACGGATAACGACGACAGCAGCACCTTGATGGACATGGTGGCGGACAGCATCGGCGTTGACAGTTCCGGCACGTCTCTCCAATCCGGCGCGGGCGCGGTCGTCGGCTCGTCGGCGGGCAACGCGCTCCAAAACCTTTCCCAATACCTGACGGCGGGGGCCAGTGTCGCCGTGGCGAATGAAACAAACCATGCGAAGGTTCGCATCGGCAAAACGGGCGAGATCAAAGGCGAAAACGGTGCGGTGAATATCGGCGCGGCGACCCAGATGGACGAGGTCTTTATGACCTCTATGGGCACCCTCACGAACGTCAATAAAAATCTGTCCAGCACCGTGGAGCTGGACGCGGCGGTGCTCGTCGCCAATCTCAAAAACGCCGCCAATGTGGAGATAGAAAACGGCACGGCGGAGCAGCACGCCAAGATTTCCGGCGGCAGCGTGGACGTCCGCGCCCTCAGCCATCAGGACTGGGGTCGCGTCGACGCTATGATTGCGGATTACGAGCTGGTGTACAACAATCTGGTGAAAATTTATAACGATTTAAAGGGGTTGGACGACGCCGAGGACTTTTCGGACGTCATGGAGGCCATTGAGCAGGCGATGTGGGACATCCGCACGGAAGTGACTGTCACCACCGGCCTCGACATCAACGACTATATCGGCGATGAAGTCACGAATATGCCCCACTCCATCGGCGGCCTTGCCGAAAATATCGCCTCCTTCTTCGCGGGCCTCAACAAAATTTCCAACGCCAAAGACAATAAATTCAGCAGCGAGCTCACTTCCATCTATAATTCTCTCAATCGTTACATGACCATGTTCGCCAAGCCGGAGAACTACGGCAATTTTGTCGCGGCGGCCAGCGTGAACGCCGTGGGCAGCAGCAACGAAAACGCAGCACAGTTCAACCAAGGGCGGCACAGCGGCACGGAGCTTTCCGTGGCGGGGGCGGTGAACGTCAACCGTCTCGACAACAAGGCGAACGTCAATCTGGGGGATTATGCCGTCATCGAGGCGGCCAAGGGGGCGGCGGCCGTCGGGGCGGACACGAAGCAGAACACCGTCGCGATGAACGGGCGCGTCAACATTGATCTGAATTTCATGCCCATCTTTAACTGGCTGGAGCAGAAACGCCTTCATGGTAAAGATTATACGGAAAAGCTCCCGTGGAACCAAGTGCTAGCCTTTTCCGACAACGCCTCCGGGCCCAACGCCGTAGGCGGCACGGTGGGCGTCGCCACTCGGAACACGGACGGCAGCGTCGCCGTCGGAAAGCACGCGGAGATTACTGGCTACGCCAAGACAATAGATAACGAAGGTCACGCCGCGATCGGGAACGGCGTGACCATGCAGGGAAACAACGAGACGGTGACGACGGACATCACCTTCGGCGCGGGCGAAGCCTCCACCGTCGGCGTGCAGGGCATGGCGGGCGTTCTGGACGGGAACGCGAAAAGTGGCGTCACCGTCGGCAGCGGCGCGAAGCTCAACGCGAAATCGCTGGACGATGCCGCAAGGCACAGCGGCGTCAATATCAGCGGCGGCTCCGATACGGTGCTGACGAACGTGGTGGGCGCGATTTCCCGCGCAAACGGCGCGGCGATGGGCGCTTCCGTTGCCGTGACGGAGTACGATATCGCAAACATTGTGAACGTCTCCGGCACATTGGACGCGGCCTCGGTGAATCTCGACGCGCTGACCGACGGCGTGATCAACACCATCGCCGTGGCGGGCACGGCTTCCACCACGGGCAAAGACAAAAGCGGCGCGGCGGAGCCGGGAAATGTCCTCGCGGGAAATGAAAATCTTGTAAAGGCGGAAAAACACGCCGACGAGCTTGTGGACGATTCCTCCGACGACCTATACGACAATACGAAAGAAGCCCTTTCCCATACGGCGAACAGCGACCAAGGCTCAAACGACCTCGAAAAGCTCCCCGGACGGGAAAAGAAAACGAAAATCCCGAAGCCGAACATCGCCCTCGCGGGCAGCGTTTCGGTCAACGACGTCAAGTCGGAAACCACGGCGAAGCTCGACGGCGCGATTGTCAGGCTCCACCAGACGGACGACGGCGACGCGGCGAAGCTCAAGGCCAAGGCGGAGGACGCTTCCTTCATCGGCTCGTGGAGCGGAGCCACCGCCATCACCTGGCAGCAATCGGAAAAGACGAAGAGCCGGGGCCATCAGCCGCTGCTCGGCGCGCCCCTCGGCTATGACGATTCTTCCTATGACGATGATTACAGTTGGGATTACGGCGATTCCCTCGACAACCACGAGACTTCCGGCGGTTGGGACGTGGACGCTTCCGACGACGGGCCGCCCCGCGCGGTGGAAACGGAAGAACAAATTAACGCGCGCCGAAACGCGAACCAAGCGGCGACAGAAAACGCGCTGAACGGCGTGGAGGGCAGCCCGACGAAGAACGGCGCGCCCAGTGTGGCGCTGGCGGGCGCGGCGGCGGTGAACCTGACCGACCAAAAGGTGTATTCGGGCATCGACGCAACTACGATTGAGCACGCCGCTCTTGTGCAGAATTTCGCCGAGAAGGACGGCGCGACGGTGGCGGCTGCTCTCGCATTGGACGTGACGCGGGAACAGGGAGAAGGCTTCGCCTTGGACGGCGCGGCCTCGGTCTCCTATACCCAAGCGCAAAGCGATGTGCGCGCCCATATCGGGAACTCCTATCT
>CAMVIO010000150.1 GCA_947167555.1 uncultured Selenomonadales bacterium | reverse complement strand
CTATGCCGGTGGTAGGCAAAACATCTTTCAGTAGAAAACAATGCGAATGACCAGTTGAGTTTATTCGAGCCGGTAGACCCGTACGGGTAAGCGGGAGAAAAAAGGCAAAGAAAAAGCCCCCGAGTAGGGGGCAGCCCGTGATAACAGTGTGATTGTCCAAAATCAAATCGCGCGCTGGATTTTTCCCGAGCGCAGGCAACGCGTGCAGACGTTGACGCGCTTCACCTCGCCGTCCACAATGGCGCGTACGCGCTGGATGTTCGGATACCAGCGACGTTTCGTCTTCAAGTGGGAATGCGCGACGTTCATGCCGCTCATCGGCCCCTTGTTGCAAATCTCACAAACATGTGCCATCTATGATACACCTCCTTGCACGAAGTAATAATCTTATACTCATTCAAACAGCAAAAATATCTTATCATAGCGTCAGGACGATTGCAAGTTTTTTTTCATCCTCCTCTTTACGCGCTTCACGGCTCCCGGAACAAGCTGCGGTTTGCGTTGATGATCTCCGCCATCAGCATTTTGCCGTTAATGTCGGGATGAAGGCCGTCGATGGCCATCGTGGCGTCAAGCTGCGTCTTCGTATTGTCGTAGAAGAACGGCTCCAAGTCGATGTAATACTCCTGCTTCCGGATGAAAGCGTTGATCTTTGAGAGCTTGTCACGCCAGCCGTCGCTCGTTTCCGTATGGAACGCCGTATAAATGTTTTTCGGATGGATCGGCATCAGCGTCAGGAAAATCGGGCGGATATCGTTCGCCGTGCATTTGTCCCGGATGGTAGCCAGATCGTTGATGATTTCCTCCGCCGGACGGTCGGAGCGCAAATCGTTGGAGCCGGTCAGTATGAGCAGGTTATACGGGCGATAGGGGAGCACGTCTTCCTCGAAACGCAGCGCCGATTCCCGTGACCTGTCCCCGCTCTGTCCTAGATTCAGCGATGGGAAGTCGAGATAAGTCATGTAATCGTATTCGCGGTTTGCGGGTGAGTAAGAAATCGAGCCGCCGCCGTGGGTGATGCTGTCTCCGAAGGAGGCCGCGTAAGGACGGCCTTTCGTTTCGGGTACATAGAATGAAGCCGTCTTTGAATAGCGCCCGATGGTCTCGCCGTCCTCGTCGATTGCGCGGACGCGCCAATAATAGTCGCCCGGGTCTTCGCGCTTGTATTCGTCGTAGCAACTGAAGGAATCGTTGGCTATGCGATACCAGGCGCGGTCGGGGACCGGCGTTTTTTCGTACTTTTCCTCGGGCGGCGAATACAGAAGCTCGACTTCGTAACGGATGATGCCGTTCATCGGGATCCATTGATAGACTGGATAGAGAAGCGGGTACTCGTCGGGCATTTGCACGAACGAATTGATCATCGGAGCGTCGGGAAGCGGGAGCGTCGCGTCGACGACGATTCTTTCCGCGCGGGAAAATTCGCCGATGGGCTTCTTTTCCAGTGTCAGGGCGCGAACGCGCCAATACAGCTCCCTGCGATCTTTCCACTGTGTCAGGTCGGCTTGGTATCCGTTGGTATAGACGCGCTGGGTGTCGAAAAGATTTTGTTTGTCTGAGAGGGCGACGCCGCCTTCAGTTTCCGGCGGGCCGGAAAGGATCTCCAACTCATAGCAGACCGCGCCGGGGACCGGATGCCATACCAAAAAAGGCTTCAGGCTGGCCGGGGCATCGTCGGTATAATGAAGAATGCTGTGCGGCGAGAAAGGTTCGGCGTATACCGGATTGGAAACCAGAGGAAAAGGCCCTGCGATTTTGCCGAACAGACCATAGGCCGATACCTGATAAAACATCGGGATGGTCGTGGGAGGAACGCGGAAGGAAGCCGTCGTCGTCATGTTGGAAGAAAAGCGGTGAAGCTGCGGCTGGCCGCCCGTTGTCCGTCCGGTGGTCTCGGAAAAGCATTCCACCTCATAACGGCAGGGGTAAGGCAAGGGGTTCCAATGCATCGTCACGACACCATCCTTTTCCGTGAAATGCACGTCGAGAGAGGTATCGGCGATCGGGATCAGTCCCGTGCGTTCCGTCATATACAGCCATATCGCCGAGAAGCTCGCGATAATCAGCAAAAAAAGAATAAACTTTTTCATAATCGCCCCAAAAAACATTCACGCTCATAAAAATGGGCGTGGGATGAAATGTGCTTTTATAATATAGTACATATGGCGGGGAAAGTAAAGAAGGAGACGGATTATAGAAACAGCAATACGGCGATGAAAAGAAGGACGACGCCCTGCGTGATATTGAGGATACGTCCGATTCCTTTCCTGTGGAACAGGAGGCGGCGCAGCCGTCCCGCGCAAAAAGCTACGGCGGAAAAAATCAGGAATGCCTGCACGGCAAACAGAAGGCCGAGGAGCGCGATCTGCCTGCCGACGTTTTCCGTGTCGGCGGGGACAAATTGCGGCAGGAACGTCAGGAAGAAGAGAAGGACCTTCGGATTCAGCACGTTCATAAGGATTCCCCGCCGATAAAGGGCAAGGCGGTTTTCAGAGGGACCCGCGCTTTCAAGCTTCAAATCGCTTTTGTCGCGGAACGCGCCGACTGCGAGATAGAGCAAATAGAGTGCGCCAAGGTATTTCAATGCGGCGAGGGCGGCAGGGGAGCCCTGGATCAGCGCCGCCACGCCGAGGATCACGAGCGTCGTATGAAACAGGATGCCGCTGGAGAGACCCGCGGCTAACGCAACGCCGTTTCGTGCGCCGTCGGCGAGACTTTTTGCCAGGAGGTACATGATGTCGGGCCCCGGCGCCAGTGTCAGCAGTACCGAGGCAAGCAGGAAATAGAAAAGTGTTGCTGTGTCCATCCGTCTTCTTTATTCTCCCAATATCTTTGTTTTAAGCGCCTTGTATTTTTTTGTATAGTATGGTCCGTTCTGGGACTCGCGGTGGTCGAAGCCGAAAGCGCGGCGGCTGACCGCAAGGATCGGCGGCGCCTGGATACGTTTCGCGACTGCTAGACCGGAAAATTGGTTCCACCACCGTTCGAGGTCGTCGATGAAAGATTTGGGCGTCGGGAAATGATTCCTGACCAATCCGGGCGCGCAGCCGATTTCTTTTTCCAGCGTTCCGTCGGCGTACCATTCGAGAATGTCCTGGGGCGTCGCCTTTTGCCATCGCTCGACGAAAGAGCGGAACAGAAAGTCGTGGTACGGATAGATCAGCGGGTCTCCCTGTCCCTTGTCAACGTCCTGCGCGTCGGAAAGCTCGGCGCTGGGCACGATGTCGATGGTTTCCTGAGGAATTACCTCGCGCTTGTATACGGTCTCGTTCAGATAACGGGCGAGATCGTAGACCTGATATTTCCAAAGGTCGGCCAGCGCGGAAAAGAAACCGCTCTGGTCGCCGTACAGTGTCGAGTAGCCGACCGTGGTTTCCGCTTTGTTGGCGTTGCAGGTGAAGCCGCCGCCGAAGGCCGCTGCCAGTCCGGCGAGGACACGGGAAGAACGGTCGCGCGCCTGGATGTTTTCCGCCATGAAGGAGGAAATCGAAAGACGATCTGTTGTGCCGTCGAAAAGATTCTCGATCGTCGCGTTTTCCAGCTGCCCGATGGTCAGTTCCACCGAAGGCTGGATCGGAACCGTTGTATAGCGGCAGCCGAGATTTTCGGCGAGCCGCCGTGCAAGCCCTTTTGTCGTTTCGGAGTTGTATACGCTGGGCATATTGACGAGCAGAAGGTTTTCGGGCGGAAGTACACGCGCGTAAAGCGCGGCGGCCACGGCGGAGTCTATGCCGCCGGAAACGCCGATGACGACGCGCTTCATGCCGATGGTTTCGAGGAACAGACGCACGCCGTAGGATAACGCGCGAAAAATGTGCGCGGCTTCCGGTTCGTCTGGTATCGCAACAGGCTTTCGATCGGGGAGCGTTTCGAGGTCGAAAACCTGCGCCGTTTCCGCATAGGGAGCGCCGGAAAGACGCAGGACGCCATGCGCGTCATAGGCGGCGTTTGCGCCGTCGAAAGTGTAGACGGTCTTGCCGTTGTTCTGGATTCCGATGTTGTTCACATAGAGAAACGGCGCGCCAGCTTCCGCGGCGATTTGGGAAAAGACGCGATGACGTTTGGCGTTTTTGCCGAGCGTGTACGGCGACGAGGAAATATTGACGAAAACATCCGGTCGCTCTTTTTCCCGGAGAATTTTCATCGGCGAAAGCCCGTAGTCGTCGCTCCAGCCGTCTTCGCAAAGCAGGCAGCCGACGGAATAGGTCGTGCCATGGACAGCGAGATGTACGGGGGAGAGCAGGCTTTCCGTCGCGACGCCAAGCTCCCGCGCCAGCTTTTGAAGGCTGAAGAAATGGCGCGCATCGTCGAATTCCCGATAATTAGGCAGCAAGGTTTTGACTGTGAACGGATAAGGCATTCCTTCCGGCGAGACCAGCCGTCCGTCCTGCGCGGTGAAAAACGCGTTGTACTTCCGGACTCGTCCGTCGTTGTTCTTTTTCGACCGATCGACGGCGACGTTGCCGAACATGACCGCGATATTCTTCGACGCTGCGATGATTTCCTCGCCGCAGGTTTCGCATTCTTCGAGAAATGACGTCTGCTCCCAGGTGTCTCCCAAAAGATAGCCTGGAATCGCCATCTCGGGAAAAATGACGAGGTCGGCGTTTTGTTGCCGCGCATCGGCAATATATTTTAGCATCGTTTCGGTGTTGCGGTCGGGACGGCCGGGGACGACGCGCATTTGAGCAAGGGCGATCTGAAGCATGGAGAAGCCTTCTTTCATAAAGATGTCATTTTGTGATATAATATTTTATCGTGAACTATAGGAAACGCTGAACAAGTCCCGCCGCGCCCCTGACGGGTCTTTTTCCGCCATGCGGTGTCAGATGTCACTCGACGTAGCGTTGCTACGCCTTCGCGGCATCTTCCTTGCCTGACGAAAAAATCCCTCGACAGGGTCACGACTTGACTAATTCATCGTTTCCTACAACAGAAATGAGTGCATGGCATGGCGAAAAAGAAAAGCGGCGCGAAAACTAACGCGGCGCGTATCCTTGACGGGCTCGGCGTCCCGTATGAATTGAAGGAGTATCCGGTGGACCCGGACGACTTGAGCGCGGTGCATGTCGCGGAAATGGTCGGCATGCCTGTCGAACAGGTCTTCAAGACGCTGGTTGCGCGAGGAGACAAGACCGGCGTCTTGATGGCGTGCATCCCCGGCGACGGCGAGTTGGATTTGAAGGAGCTGGCGGCGGTCTCCGGAAACAAGCGCGTCGAGATGGTGCACCTGAACGAGGTGCTGGGATTGACAGGCTATGTGCGCGGCGGCTGTTCGCCGCTGGGCGCGAAAAAAGCCTATCCTGTTTTCCTCGATGTCAGCGCGGAAAAGCAATCGACAATCTCGATCAGC
>CAMVIO010000149.1 GCA_947167555.1 uncultured Selenomonadales bacterium | reverse complement strand
ACACCGCTTTATCCAACAGTCCTCGACACTAATCCCGATTTTAAGTTGCCACATGCTGCAACATACTTTGTTGCAGATTTTTTGATCAAAAATAGACTGGATAACAACTTTTTCCTTAATAATCCAAGCTCTTCCCATCCAGCAGGAAATCATAGACGCCCATGACCAAGATTCCGTCGTCATTGTAATACGGCGCTGGCGAGTCTTTCGTAATGACTATCTTCTTGAAAGAATCCCCTGTCAACATCAAGGACCGCTGTTCCTGCTCCATCTTTGCCCGATCGGGAATCGCATAGGCCGATTGGATATAATAGCGTTTGGAGCCTTTATTGCAGACAAAATCAATCTCCAGCTGCCTGCGAATCCCATGACCATTTTCATTGGTCTGGTTCAGAACAATCACGCCTACATCCACATTGAATCCCCGCAACTTCAGCTCATTGAAGATGATATTCTCCATCGCACGGGTTTCCTCCAGCTGCCGGAAATTGAGACGGGCATTGCGCAATCCCATGTCGGTAAAGTAATACTTGACCGGCGTGTCGATATACCTCTTCCCCTTGACGTCATATCGGACGGCACTGTCAATCAGGAAGGAATCGCAAAAATAGTCAATATACCTTTTGATTGTCGTCTTGCTGATTGTCTTCTGCTTAACGGTCTTGAATGTTGCTGACAGTTTTGTCGGGTTCGTAAGGGATCCGATCGCGGATGAGAGGATGTTCAATATCTCCTCCAATTCTGCCCGGTTTCGCACATTATGTCTGCCTACGATATCTGAAATATAGGTCTCCTCAAAAAGCAGCTTCAGAAAACCGATCTTTTCTTCCGGACTGGAAATATTCATGACAGGCGGCAAACCGCCATAAAGCATATAATCGTTCCAGCCGTCCTGTTTCGTTCCCGGATAAACGGACATGAACTCGGCAAAGCTGAGAGGATACATATGCACCTCGTCTCCCCGGCCGCGAAACTCGGTAATTACATCCTTGGACAGAAACCGTGCATTGCTTCCCGTCACATAAACATCCACATTTTCCATGCGAATCAAGCCGTTCAGGACGGACTCAAAATCTTCCAGAAGCCGTACCTCGTCCAGCAGTACAAAGTACAACCCGTCACCCGACACCCTCTCCTTAAGATAAGGATACAAAACCTCCGGAGCTCTGAAATGCTTATTTTCAAAGGAATCAAATGCAATCTCAATGATATGCTGCGCGTCCGTTCCCTCCGCCAGTAAATGATTCTTGAACAAATTGAACAACAAATAAGACTTTCCGCAACGACGAACGCCGGTCACGACCTTAATGAGCCCGTTACGCTTTTTGCCGATGAGCTTTTTCAAATAGATATCTCTCTTGATTTCCATAGGCAAGCTCCTCTACTGAATTTTTTTGCGAGGTATCGCAGAATTAGTCAATAGCATTATAACCCACCCAGGTTTCCAGTGCAACTTTTGAAAAAATCATATAATAAAAGGACTGCTGGTAAAGCATATCAACGCTTTATCCAACAGTCCTCAACACAAATCCCGATTTTTAGCTGCGACATGCCGCAACCGAGAATCAGTTTACCATATCCGCCGAAAGTGTGGTAAACTTATTAATAACAACTCTGACAGGAAGAGGGATGATTGTGAATAAAATAGAGCGCATAGCGAAAATCCTGGAGCTTGCAGAAATCTCGTACACGTGGCTGAAATTCGACGGCAACGACAACGGGGTCAGCTTGATTCTCGACGACAATTCTTCCACAGTATCGTTCGCGCCGCCGGATATGCTCCGGATTTTCGCCAGCAGCGACGTCTCGTTTTCGTCATACGAGCAAACGGACATCGGCGACGCCCTGCGGATCATCATGGAATTGCGGTACATGCAAAGAGTCGACGGTCTTTCTGAAAAAAGCACCGGCGCAGAGTGGATCGAATGAAATCAAGCACACCGGCTATGTTAAATACCTACGAACCGAACACCCCAACAGGAGATAAAGCATGCACGAAAATTCTGCGCGCCGACAAAAGCACGGCGTCCGGCTATACAACGTCCTTTTCCCCGCCTGGATGTTCTACCTGTTTCCCTCATGGCTCTGGCTCGTCATCCTTCCCGCGAACTTCGCCGTCGACAGCCTGGTATTATGCCTCGCCATGCGGCGGCTTGGAATCGCGGGACAACGGGAAATATGGCGGAAGAGCATTCCCCGCATCTGGGGCGTCGGCTTCCTGTCCGATTTCTTGGGCGCACTGCTGACTCTCGGATTGATGCTGCTGATCGACGCCTTCCATCTCACATGGGACATTTATCTGTTCCCCGGCACGACGCTGCTGGCCATCCCCGGCGTTGTGCTCTCAGGCGTCCTTATATACCGGCTTGACCGACGATACGCCTTCGCGAAATGTCTGTCAGACGAGCGCCAGATCCATGAACTAAGCCTTGCTCTGGCGTTTTTTACCGCGCCTTACGCGATGCTCATTCCCCTGTACGGCTGACGGAATCATTTTCGGTATGAACACAGAAACGCCGGCTCTTCTCCTGCTTCCCGGCAATCACAAAATGACTAAAAAAACTTCTCCCAATCATCTCTGGGACTTGCCCCGAATGAAAGGGAGAAGTTTTCTTTTATGCGGAGTGCTTCAACGAGCCATCGTCCTGCTCAAGAATCAGTATCCGCAAATCTCCCATATTCTTCCCTGCACAAGACATGCCGATACCCTGCGGAATAGCCGCCTTTCTCACCTTTTCCTACCGTCAGGCGGAAACCGGAGCTTCCTTCAAACAGCATCACACAGTCGGAGCCGCCGAACAGGAAATAGCCCAACTCGTCTCCCTTTTTCACTTCCGTCCCGGGTTTAACCGTTTCAACAAAATTGACGCTGGAAACCTGCCCCATCCCCACCGGAATGACGGCCACCATTCCATAGTCCGTCCTTATGAGAACGCAGCCTCTCGTTTCGACGCTCTGCCATGAAAGGGAATTCGATTCCAAAACGTACAGCCCTTTCTTCTCGTCCCAATAAACAACGCCTCCGACCGCATTCGCATAGGGAATCTTATATACCGCCTCAACGACGCCCGACACAGGGAAATGATATCTGTGATAATCATCATAATTCAGATACGTATGCGTCAGAATCCCGTCGTGAAACAGCGCCGCGTACTCGGCGCCCGGCTCTCCCAGCAGCTGCTCCACAGATACAAACGTGGAATCCTTGATCGTTACGCCGTCCTCCCTCTGAATCGGATCGGCATAGAACATTCCGTCTTCGTCGATAGCCCATACGCCCTGAGGAAGGGAATCCGCAGGCGAAACGACAACGCTGTCGTCCCCCGGCTCGGCAATCGGACGGGCATCCCCGCCTGACAGCTTCCTGGAGAAAAACTCATTGAAAGAATGCCAGTGATCCGGGGATTCATACCATCCCTTATCAAGATTCCAGGAAGGATCCCGAAGAAGCATATCCAGATACGCCTGTTTCCACGATGCCTTTGAATCGAGGAAATCCCGCCACGTATTGTTGTACTCCGTCAGCCATGTGTAAATCGGTTCCAGATACTCCACCGACGGATAAAACAGGTCTTTGTCCTCCAGCTCCTCCAGCGGCTGATCCAAAAGCCAGTACACATAGAGGATGCTCTGATCGCACTTTGTCGCAAAGTTGTTGTATCTTTCTTCCGGCATGATATTCCAGGGCATACACGTTACCGTATAGTCCAGGAAATCATAGAGCTCATTCAGCGACTGCACCGGATTGGTCTTCCTGTCCGGATTGATGGTCGACGCCCGCGCAATAGACTTTTCCACCAATACCCGGATATCGGGATTCTGATTCATGACCTCCTTGAATGACGCCGAAACCTTCGGCCGCTCTGCCGCCGTCGAAATACCGGGCGGCTGTGCACTCTGCGCAGCAACAGCCCCGCCTATCCACTGCGCGCTCACCGCCAGCAGGAAGGCACAAATCCATACTCCCGCAAACATTCTTCTTTTCATAAGAATCCCCCTTTTCAATGATTATATCAAAATTTGTAGGCAATGTAAGGTTAGACCCGTTCCCGCTTAAATCGGACGCTTCTTGCGCTTTTTCTAGCAAAATGATAAAATATCTATACACGAAAGAGGTGATTAACATGACGCCGCAAGCACAGGACTTTCAATGGTTCAAAGAAAACTATGAGATAATCTCTCGCAAGTACGGGAAAAGCTATGTTGCCATAAAAAACAAAAAGATTTTGGGTGTATATCCCACTTATGCGGACGGCGTGCATGAAACAGAGAAAGTCGAGCCGTTAGGCACGTTCATTATCCAACATTGTAATGGGGACGAATCGGGATATACTGATTATATTGCGTCCACAAATTTCATGTAACATCCGTAAGGAGTGAAAATATTGGATGCCTCTATGCCTTGCCATGCATTCGTATATAAATATCCTGTGCTAAGTCCAAAACTGATAAGTACCGTGCAAGTCTCACACAACAATAGGATGAAGGAAGTTTCTGCTCTTTGGGACACGGGAGCAACCGTAACTTGTGTTTCAATGGAATTAGCAAAAGAATTATCACTTGTCCCTACAGGTATGAGAGAAATTCGGACGCCATCGGGAGCAAAAACCGTCAACACATATTTGGTAGATTTAGAGTTGCCAAACAAAGTTACTGTCACAAATGTTATGGTTTGCGATTCCGATATTGGTACGCAAGGGCTTGGCGTACTAATTGGTATGAATATCATCTTACAGGGAGATTTTGCAGTCAGCAACTTCAATGGAAAAACGACTTTCACCTTCCGCATTCCGTCACAAAAGGAAACAAACTATGTTAACGAGGCAAGATTGCAAGACCTCGTTGGGGAAAAACACGGACCTGGAAAACGAAAGAAAAAGAAAAGGAATTAGGAATATGCACACGGAGACGTATCGCGATTTGCGATGCGTCTTTTTCTATATAATCCCACTAAAACCGAGATTTCTACATAAGAATAGATTGCTCATCGTCTTCGTACATCCGAAATTATAGACTATCGATGACGGTGCATATTTCTTCACTACATCATAGATCAATTTGTTCTTGCTTACCTATGAGGTTGCGTGTATGACTGCAATTCGCATAATCACACTCAAGGAATCTCCCCTTCAAGATTATCTGGATATTCTACACCCCGAGTTTCCTTATACACCGCCTTGAACATGAAGAAAACAAGATACGAAAGCCGTGTCTTCATAGCATTCACACACCATATTATATAGACTTCGACCATTACTTTTCGCCACCGCAACCCCCTTGCCTTCCCCTGGAGGGGAAGGTGGCGCGCGAAGCGCGTCGGATGAGGTGGCTGTGGTCTTGCGCTTACATCAAGCATTCGGTACTGCCGTCGCAAGCCGCGCACCTCTAGCCCTCCCCTCTGGGGGCGCTTTGCGCGGGAGTCCAG
>CAMVIO010000148.1 GCA_947167555.1 uncultured Selenomonadales bacterium | reverse complement strand
CCCGGGGTGCCGGGACGAAGCAGGCTATGATAGGCACGGCGATACGCGGGAAC
Source organism: uncultured Selenomonadales bacterium (assembly GCA_947167555.1). Taxonomy (GTDB): domain Bacteria; phylum Bacillota; class Negativicutes; order Selenomonadales; family Selenomonadaceae; genus RUG12372. The sequence goes on along the minus strand of CAMVIO010000148.1, from coordinate 5,375 downwards.
CAATATGGCGAGCGAGACGAGGAAGCTGACGTCGTAGGCGGTGTAGATGACTGCCATGTCGTGCCAATACGGAAGCAAGGCATTGCACCAGACGACACGGAACAGCGCGTAGGCGACGAGGGCGGAAAGCATAGGGATGCCCGTCTCGCCGAGGCCTTTCAGTCCGCCGATATAGACCTGATTCAGAGAGTAGAGGAAATAGAAGGGGAAATTCCAATAGATGGCAGCCAGCCCGTTTGCCAGCGTCGCCGCGTCTTCGGTGAAAAAGCCTACTATTGGTTCCGCTATTAACATTAAGGCTCCGCTGATGATCAGCGTTGCGCGAACCGCCGTGCGGCGGCTGATGCGCATCGCCTCTTCCACGCGGTCGAGCCTTCCGGCGCCGAGGTTCTGTCCGATGAAGCCCGTCAGCGCCATGCCGTAGGCAAAGGCCGGGTAATACATGAAGCCTTCGATTTTCGCATAGACCACCATGCCGGCCATGGCCGCCGGGCCGAAGGAGTCGATGCTGATCTGGATCAGGAGCGACGACAGGCTCATGAAGGCCGCCTGCATGCCCGACGGTATGCCGAGGCGAAGCAGCGAGAAAAGCTCGCGGGCGGAAAGGAGCGGTGCGTCAAAGGAGAAGCGGAACCGTTCGTCAAGGCGCGTGAGACGCCAGATCATGCCGATTCCCAGCGCCCACTGCGCCGTCAGCGTTGCCAAAGCCGCGCCCGCGAAGCCAAAATCCCAAACGCCGACGAGGAGAAGATCGAGGCCAATGTTCAATACAGCGGAAGCGGCGAGCCAAAGGAGAGGCGTTCTCGTGTTGCCGAGGGCGCGGAAGACGCCGTTGGCGACGTTATAGACGAGCTGAGGCACGAGGCCGAGAAGGCAGATGTGAAGGTAGAGCAGCGCGTCGCCCATGGCTTCGGCGGGGCAGGCGAGCCACGTCAGGTAACTTTGCCCCAGTCGTTCCCCGAGAAGGGTCAAGAACAATCCCGCGCCCGCCGCCAGCCAGACAGAGGTGGCGATCATCGCGCGCAGCTTTCCGAAATCCCGCGCGCCGAACAGCCGCGACACGGCGGAGGTCACGCCGACGGAAAAGCCGATGAAGAAATTGATATGCACGGCCAGCACGAGACCGGCGACGCCCACCGCCGCCAGCCCGAAGCCGCCGCAGAGCCGTCCGATGACGGCACAGTCCGCGATATTGTAAAGCTGCTGCAAAAGCTGCATTAGGAGCACCGGCAGCGCGTATACCAAAAGCGTTTTATGGATCGAGCCGCCGTCCATCAGTACTTCGCCTGTCTTGAATGAATTCATGAAGAACGCCCTCCTTGCTTTCACGTTCAGTATAGCAAAGAGGGCGTCTTTCCGATATTTCACGTTTTTTATGGGGAGGCATAAGAAATTGTTATGTTGCCGTGTCCAGCTCCAGCGCGTGGCGCAGGTATTCCAAAAAAGCGGTGACGTCGGCGTTCAGCGGCTCGCCTTTTCGCGACAGATAGCCGAAGGCGATGCGCTTTTCCATGCCTTCGACGGGAATCCGCCGGAAATCGTATTGGCGGTACACGTCCTTGAGCCAGAAGGTGCTGAGATTGCAAAGCTTTGTCTTGTCGAGCATGCGGATCATCATATGGTCGCTGTTCGTACGCACGACGCGGCGGATTTCGAGCCGCTTTTTGCGAAACGTCGGCTCTCCCGCGAGCAAGTCTTCGACGGTGAAAAAATCGTCTTCCAGCTGAATGAAGGAAAGTCCGGCGACTTCCTCTGCCGTCACCGACGTGCGCCCCGCCAAAGGGTGGTTTTCGCCGACGTAAAGCACCAGGTCGGTGTCCAGGAGCGGCGTGAACGAAAGCTGATGGCGGTCGATCAGATAGCCGAGGGCCGAGCGCTTCGTGTCCGGCACGAACAGGAAGCCCAGGTCGTACTCATGAGCCGAGAGCAGCGAGATCATCTTCTCGATGCCGCACTCGGTGAAGCGCAGATATAGCTCCCGATTCTTGCCCGCGCCCGTGAATTCGTTGTAAAAGGCGGTCAGCATCACCGCCATGTTGCTGCTGTTGTTCGTGGCGATGCGGAGCGAATGTTCCCGCTGCTCGCGGCTGATGGAGGCGAAAAGCTCGGCGTTCCGCAAGGCGCGCAGAGCGTATCCGTAAACCCGTTCCCCGGCCTCGGTCAGTTCCACGCCGTTCGATCGGCGCGTGAACAGCCGCGTTCCCAGCTCCTGCTCCAGCTCGCGAATCACCATGCTGACATGGGGCTGGGTCGTGTATAGCTCCTCCGCCGCCGTGGTCAGCGATCCGCAGCGCGCGCAGGCAAGGAAGTATTGAAGATGGCGAAGTTCCATGAGAAAACCCTTTCCTTTCGATGCTTTTGCGACGTTTGCAGCCTGTGATTGACTTATGTTTCTTCTGTCAGTACAATATTTTTACAAATACGATTCACGGAGAGAAAGGCGACGGCCTATGAAAATCCTGTCGATTGACCATATCGTCCTGAATACGGCGAATCTTGAAGAATGCCTTGCTTTTTACGAAGGGCTGCTGGGCTTTCGCGCGGAGCGGAAGGACGGCAGATACGCGCTGTATTTTGGCACGCAGAAAATCAATATCCATACGCGCCCTGCGGAGTTCCTGCCGGCTGCGGACTATCCGCTGGCGGGGAGTCTCGATCTGTGCTTTGCGGCGGAGGGGAACGCGGAAGAAGTTTTCCGAGAGCTTCGTGAAAAAAACGCGCCGCTTGTGTCCGATGTCGTCATACGACATGGAGCGCGCGGCACGATGAAGAGCGTTTACCTCCGGGACCCGGACGGCAATCTTGTGGAACTCGGCTTTTACCCTTTATAAATCCGGATAATTGTTGGCTATTTCCGCCGCCTGCATAACGGCTTTCAACGCTTCGAGCATGGGAGCGGTGTCGATTTTCTTTGCCGAGACTTTTGCTTCGGCGATCTTCCTTTCCAGGTGTTTCCTAAGGCAAAGCAAGGCTACCCGCGCATTCTTGTCTACGACCATATAACCTTTGATGCATTTTCCCAATTCGTCCTCGCTGAGATGACGCTGGGGAAATTCGGATACGATGTCATATCCGCCCTGGACTTGATTGGCCTGCAGGGCACGGGCATAGACAGTCTTGTCCACATAATAGATGGCAGTCAAAAGCATAAGCGATCCTCCGCACGTGCTGTTCCGGTCTTGCCGATAGGAGCAAAATTCCCGGCCTAATGCGTACCAAGCGCATCTCGCCGGGAATCATTTATTTCACAGGAACACCATGAAATCCGCTACCATGCGCTGTTTATCTTGCATAGTATTTCTTCGATATCAAAATATCATTCTTGCGCGTCGCTGTCAATACATGATGACGGCTTTCATTATTTTTTCATGTTATGTTCGTTTGTTTCACGTGAAACAATTTGTAAGAAAATTTTCAGGTTGTGTTCGTTTGTTGCACGTGAAACATTTGGAAATGATTTCCGATTGTTCCACGTGCAACATTTTTGTCAAGCTAAGGCCGTGTCGAGGACCATCATAGTTGTGAAGCCGAGAGCGAAGCAGACGACGCCGATGTTGGAGTGCTCCCCCGAGGACATTTCCGGGATCAGTTCCTCCACGACCACATAGACCATCGCGCCTGCGGCGAAGCTGAGAAAATACGGGAGCGCGGGGACGATCAATCCGGCGGCCAATATCGTGAGGACGCCGCCGACGGGTTCCACGACGCCGGAGAGGACGCCGCCAAGGAACGCGCAAAGGCGGCTTTTCCCGTTTGCGAAAAGCGGCATGGAAATGATCGCGCCCTCGGGAAAATTTTGGATGGCGATGCCGAGGGAAAGGGCCAGCGCGCCTCCCAGCGTAACCTGGGAAGCGCCCTCCGCCAGCCCCGCGAGCATGACGCCTACCGCCATGCCTTCGGGGATATTGTGCAGCGTCACGGCCAGTACCATCATCGTCGTCCGGGAAAGACGGGCGGGAAGTCCTTCCGCTTTTTCCGCGTCCATGTGCAGATGTGGGATGATGTGGTCGAGCAGCAGCAGGAACAATGTGCCAACCCAAAAGCCGATCACGGCGGGAAAGAACGCGAGCCTTCCCAGCGGCTCGCTGATTTCCATCGCGGGGATGAGCAGGCTCCAGACTGACGCTGCGACCATCACGCCGGAGGCGAAGCCGGTCAGCGCCTTTTGCGTGCGGGGGGAAAGCTCCCGACGGGAAAGGAAAACGCAGGCTGCGCCCAGGCATGTTCCGATAAAGGGAATCAGCAGAGAAAGAATAATCTCGGGACGAAACATAAGAACACCTCATTTCAGATTCATGATAACACAAATGAAAAAAAATCTCAAAAAGGTATTGAAAAACATTTTCATTTGTGTTATCATCTGTCCATCACAGGAGGTGAGCCGATGACGACAGCGGATTTTGAGACCCTGCTCGCTCGTCAGTGCGCTCCGACGTTCACCGGCCTGAAGGCGGCAAGTCTTGTCTCCTTTCAGAAGGACCGGTTCGACGATTTCGACGCACAGCTCGCCGACTATGAGCCCTGTTTCGCCTGTCACGGCATCTCGGTGTTTCGCCTGCTGGACGAGGAAAACCGCGCGCTCGTGCTCTTTTATCGGGCCGACGTGCTGGACACGATTCTTCGGCGGCGGGGCGCGAGGATGCTTCTCCGGCGATACGGGTATCGTCCGTCGGATTCGCTTTCGGCGATGCTCGGGCGGCTTCGCCGCCGGGTCCAATCGAGCGCGATCGCGGGCGCGGGCTTTCCCCATGAGATCGGCCTCTTTCTCGGCTACCCCCCGCATGACGTCAGAGGCTTTATCGAAAACAAGGGACGCGGCTTTCTTTGCTGCGGGCTCTGGAAGGTCTACGCCGACGCGGACGCGTCGATGGCACTTTTCAAGCGCTATGCCGACTGCACCGCGCGCTTCTGCACGCGTCTGGCAAACGGCGTTCCGATGGCCGATCTCCTCCGGGCTGTTTGATTTGTCATGTTCGTCATCCCCCCGACAACACGGCAAAGATACGGATCGGTCAGGGCAATCTTGCGGAAAGGAGCAATCTATGAAGAAAATCGCGGTAGTCTATTGGAGCGGAGGCGGAAATACGGAAGCGATGGCGAAGGCCGCCGTCGACGGCGCGAACAAGGCCGGCGGCGAAGCGACGCTGTTCCGGGTGGACGCATTTTCCGCGCAGGACATGAAAGACTACGACGGCTTTCTCTTCGGCTGCCCCGCGATGGGCGCCGAGGTCCTCGAGGAAGCGGAGTTCGAGCCGTTTTTTCAGGAAGCCGAGTCAAAGATTTCCGGCGTTCCCGTCGGGCTCTTCGGCTCTTACGGATGGGGCGGCGGCGAATGGATGCGCCAGTGGGAAGCGCGGGTCAAAGACGACGGCGCG
>CAMVIO010000147.1 GCA_947167555.1 uncultured Selenomonadales bacterium | reverse complement strand
TGACCGCCGAGGGGCTTGCGTATTTTCATGAAGTGATGGAAAAGGCGAAGGCGGAGGCCGAGGCGGAAGCCAAGGCCAAAGCGGAAGCGGAAAAACAAAAAAGCGAGGGAGGTGACGCCTGATGGACGCGGTTTTGGAGCAAGTGCATGGACTGGTCGCTTGGGCGCTCTCGCTGGCGGGTGAATACGATGTCGCGAGCCTGATCGAAGCGGGCGTGTTCTTCCTGTTCGCGGGCCTCGCGCTGCTGTTCGCCTGCGGCGTCATTTTCTTTCGGAACGTCGTTCACAGCGCGCTGTCTTTGACGGCGACCTTTATCTGTGTCGCTTGTCTGTATCTTTCCATCGGTGCGGCTTTTATGGGCGCAGTCCAGATACTCGTGTACGGCGGCGCGGTGGCCGTGCTGATTGTTATGGCCATCATGCTGACGCGGCGCGACGACATGGCGCATTCGAACCCGTCCCGCGGTTTGTTCCGGCACGCTGCCGCGGCCGCTGTGACCGGGCTGTTCCTTTTGGGCATGGCTGCGGTGGCAGTGCTTTCGCCGTTCCGTCCGGCGCCGCAGTCGCTTGGCGACGCCGCTCCGGGGTTGGCCGACTTGATGCTGACGCATTATGTGCTGCCCTTTGAGGTGGCGGCGGTGCTGCTCCTGATGGCGATGATCGGGGCCATCGTCTTGGCGAAGGGGGCGGACGAATCATGATGAGCTTTATGGAGTTCTTCCAGCTCGCGACTCATGTCGGGCTTTATCATTTCCTGCTCTTTTCGGCAATCCTTTTCGCCATCGGTCTTTTCGGCTTGCTGACGAAAAAGGGATTGATTCCGCTCCTGATGTGCGTGGAGCTGATGCTGAACGCGGTCAATATCAATCTGGTGGCGTTCAACCATTATATGCCGGTTCCCGATTACACGGGACAATTGATGGCAATCTTTTCCGTGGCGGTGGCCGCTTCGGAGGTCGCGGTGGGCGTGGCGCTTGCGTTCCGCATCTACCATGACCGGGGCACGGTCAATGTCGACGATTTAAAGGAAATGAAAGGGTAAGGAGGGAGCTTTCGGATGTTTGATTTTGCGCTGCATCACACGTGGCTGATTCCGCTCCTTCCGGCGCTGTCGTTCCTCGTCATCGGGCTGGGGACGCGGCAGGACAAGAAGACGTCGGCGATCATCGGCATTACGGCCATCGGTGCGAGCTTCCTGCTCTCGCTTGGCGTTGTCGGCGCGGTGCTGACGAACCGGATTGTCATGGCGGAACCCTTCGTAATGAAGACGGTCTGGGCGCGCATCGGCGGGATGGAGCTCGGCATGGGGGCTCTGGTGGACCCCTTGACGGCGATGATGCTTGTCGTGGTCACGACGGTGGCCCTTATGGTCAATATCTATTCCGTCGGGTACATGGAGCACGATCCGGGCATGGGACGGTTCTTCGCGTTTTTGTCGCTGTTTGCGGCGTCGATGCTCGGCCTCGTCATTTCCGTGAATTTTTTGCAGATGTACGTGTTTTGGGAAGGCGTCGGGCTCTGTTCGTACCTTCTGATCGGGTTTTACTATTATAAGATATCCGCGCGGGAGGCCGCGAAAAAAGCGTTCATCACGACGCGCATCGGTGATTTCGGGATGCTGCTCGGTATCCTGCTCATTCAGATCAACTTCGGCACGGTGGATTTCATCGAGCTGAAAACGTTGGTACCGGATTATATCTGGGTATCCGGCACAAGCTTCCTGACGGTGATCGGGCTGCTGCTCTTTATCGGTCCTATCGGCAAATCGGGACAGTTCCCGTTGCATGTTTGGCTGCCGGACGCCATGGAAGGTCCGACGCCCGTTTCGGCGCTGATCCACGCGGCGACGATGGTCGTCGCCGGCGTCTATCTGATCGGGCGCGCTTATTTCATTTTTGCGGAGCTTCCTGTCGTTTTGCATGTGATTGCGTGGTTGGGAGGCTTTACCGCGTTTTTCGCGGCGTCGATTGCCATTACTCAGCGACCGTTTAAGCGCATTCTCGCATACTCGACCATCAGCCAGCTCGGCTATATGATGCTAGCGCTCGGCGTCGGCTCCTTGACGGCGTCGATGTTTCACCTGATGACTCACGCTTTCTTCAAGGCTCTGATGTTCCTTTGCGCGGGTGCGGTTATCGAGGCGATGCACGAGGAAGCGGACATTTTCAAGATGGGCGGTCTTCGTCATCGGATGCCCGTGACCTTCAAGTGCATGGCTATTGGCGTGCTTGCCATCGCGGGACTGCCGCCGTTTGCCGGCTTCTTCTCGAAGGACGCGATTCTCGCTGCCGCCGCCGAGGTCAGCTTCCCGCTGTATTTGCTGGCGTCGGTCACCGCTTTCATGACGGCGTTTTATATGTCGCGGCTGCTGTTCGTGGCATTCTTCGGCGAGGTCAGGGACGACTGCCCGGCGCAGGAAACGAATGCGTTCATGCGCTGGCCGCTGGTGGTGCTGGCGGTGCTTTCCGTGATCAGCGGCGCTTGGGGGCATTTTGCGGGCTTCGGCGATTGGGTTTTTTACGGTGTGCGTGAGGAGGAAGCGATCAACTGGACGATTGCTGGCAGCTCTATCGTGCTTTCCCTGGTCGCTATGTGGCTGGCCTATCAGATTTATGTCGTAAAGCGCTGGTCGTCGTATCAGATTGCGCGGCGTCTTGGTGTGATTTACGATTTGAGCTTCCATGCCTATTATATCGACGAGATTTACGCGTATTTCCGTGAATTGGCGGTTGACAAGGTCGGACAGCTTGCCCTTTGGGTCGATAACCATATCGTAGACGGTATCGTGCATGGGCTTGGACGTCTGACGAAGGGACTCAGCGTTGTGATGGCGTTGCCGCAGAACGGTGACGCGCAGCGTTATGTCGCGATATTCTATACCGGCGTCATCGCGCTGGTGGCGTACAGCCTGTTTTACGCGGTGAAAATTCTTTCGGTGACGGGAGGTGCTTTCTGATGGGGTTCCCTTTGCTTTCCTCCATTCTGCTTGCACCTATCGTCGCGGCCTTCGCGCTTTGCTTCGTATCGAAGGACGACCGGGAAACGATCCGCAAAGTTGCGGCCGGCGCCACAATTTTCATGCTGTGTCTGACAGTTTACGCGTTTTTCAGTTTCGACACGACGGTTGGCGGCGTACAGTTCGCCGAGAAAATTCCGTGGGTGGAAGACCTCGGCGTTTCCTACTCGGTGGGCGTCGACGGTATCTCGATGCCGCTTCTGCTTTTGGTGGGCGTTATCGGCATTTCCGCCGTGTACACTTCATGGAATACGGAAAAGCGGCCGAAGGAATTTTTCATCCTGCTGTTGCTCTTGATTGCCGGTGTCACCGGCACGTTCATCGCGCGGGACTTGTTCCTGTTCCTGCTTTCCTATGAGCTGTTTGTCATTCCCGTGTTCATCATGGTGCTGGTCTGGGGATCGACGAAGCGGCTGCCGAAGGAATTTGTCGGCATGAAGTTCATCGTTTACCTCTTGATGGGCTCGGCCTTTATGCTTGTCGGAGTCGTGCTGCTCTATACGGCTGCGTATCCGCCGGGAGAGCGCACCTTCGACTTCGACGCGCTGCGGCTGGCCGGGGAAATGGGACGATTCAGCGACAGCTTCCAGATTTCCACGTTTCCTTTGTTGCTGTTGGGCTTCGGCTCGCTGCTCTCGATGTTCCCGTTCCACAGCTGGTCGCCGGACGGCCATGCCGCCGCGCCAACGGCTGTGTCGATGATACATGCGGGCATTCTGAAAAAGCTTGGCGCTTACGGCTTGATCCGGGTCGGCGTGCTGCTTTTGCCCGTCGGCGCGAAATATTGGTCGCCGCTGATTGTCACCACGGCGGTCATGGGCGTGCTTTACGCGGCCTATGTCGTCATGGCGCAAAAAGACCTCAAGTACATCATCGGCTATTCGTCGGTGTCGCACATGGGCTATATCCTGCTGGGCATCATGACGCTGAACGCGACAAGCGTCTCCGGTGCGGTGGCGAACATGGTGGCTCACGGCATGATGACCGCGCTGTTCTTCTCGCAGATCGGTTATATCTACGAAAGGACGCATCTTCGGAGCATTCCGGAGCTGCGCGGGCTCGCGCATTATATGCCGCATCTGACCATAGGATTCATGCTGGCGGGCATGACGTCGCTGGGGCTTCCGGGGCTGATTGAGTTTCTGCCGGAATTTACGATCTTCGTCGGCACCTTCGGCGTTTATCCGGTGCAGGCGCTGATCGCGATTTTCGTGATCGTGTTCACCGCGCTCTATGTTTTGCGGCTTTTGGCGACGCTGCTGTTCGGACCCGCAGACGAGAAATATGCCGACGTGCCCGACGAGCAGGGCGCGTCGATGGTGCCGCTCTTGGTGCTCGGCGTTTTCATCGTCGGCTTCGGCTTGTTCCCCGGCCTTTTGATGAACGTCATCAATTGCGGCATCGAGCCGCTGGCGCCGGTCTTTGAACAGATCGCCAACGCGCCTACGCTGATGGGAGGTGTTCGGTGATGATGGATTTTTGGGCAATCAGCATTGAAATCGCGATTACCGTCCTGGTGCTGCTGACGCTTCTCGTAGACCTTACGCTGCCGAAGGAATCGGACAGGCGGCCTGTGGCGATCATCACAGTCGTCGGGCTCGTTTCTGTGTTCGTCTTTTCGCTGGGGCAGTACCATCTTTCGCCGAGCGAGACATTTTATCTGGGGCTTTTCATTGCCGACAATTATTCGCTGTTCTTCAAGCAGCTTTTCGTTCTCGGCATGATTTTCGTGGTACTGTTCTCGCTGGAGTACGCGCATAAGTTCATTCGGTATCGCGGTGAGTTTTACTCGCTGCTCCTGTCCGCGCTGCTCGGAATGTGTGTGATGGCTTCGGCCAATGACTTTATCACGCTTTTTGTCGGTCTTGAGCTGATGACAATCTCGTTTTATATCCTCGTCGGTTTCCGTTTGGACAAAGCGGTGTCCAGCGAGGCGGCGGTCAAGTACCTGATTGTCGGTTCCGGCTCCACGGCGGTCATGCTGTACGGCGTCAGCCTGATTTACGGCGCGACGGGGAGTCTTGATTTTCTGACCATCTGCCGCAATATTCATCTTTTCTATGCCGCGGGACTTGCGGGGGTCGTGCTGATCATGGCGGGCTTCTTCTTCAAGCTCTCCGCGATTCCGTTCCACATGTGGGCGCCCGATGTCTATCAGGGAGCGCCGACGCCGATTACCGCGCTTCTGGCGATGAGCTCGAAGGCGGCGGGGCTTGCGGTCTTCATGCGCGTGCTCTATGTGGCGTTCCCGATTCTCGGCACCTATTGGATGACGTTGCTTGCGGTGGCCTCCGCGCTCTCGATGATCGGCGGCAATATCATGGCGATGAAGCAGACGGATGTCAAGCGGATGCTTGCGTACTCGTCCATCGCGCAGGCCGGGTATATGATGGCGGCTATGGCGTCGGCGGATTA
>CAMVIO010000146.1 GCA_947167555.1 uncultured Selenomonadales bacterium | reverse complement strand
ATACAGATTTTTGGCTGACAGTAAAAGACTTTATCGAACAATAAATTCCAATTTATCTAAATAATTGTCGTACCTTTGCAGCCAGATAAATCGTAATTTGTATGGACAAGCTGAAACGTTCTATTGTATTGTTGATTCTCTCTATCGTTTTGGCGATAGCGTTCGCAATTCTCTTTGTCAGTGTCAACATAGACAATAGATTTCTCCGGCTTGCTGTTTTGGCAGCATTCATATTTCAGCTTATTCAAGTATTCTACATGTATTTTGATGTCCGAAAAAACAAGAAAGGAAAGGACAAGTAAATTCCAATTTATCGGTATGGTTTTTAAGTGGGTGGTAGGGATAAAGAAGACCCTGGGTATGTCAGAACTATTTGGTATCGTTGCATGTGGGATTGTTCTGTCGTCGTGTTCAATGTTAAGAGGATATCGCGCCGACGGATTGGACGGCCCGGGTATCTTTAGTTTTGAACATCATGTCCATGATACAATTCCCAACGGAGACCAGATGTTCCAGTTCAAAGTGGCGGAATCACGGGCCGACTGGATTGATACGCTTCACTTCTACAACGATCCGCCGCATTGTATAAACCAGACTTTTCCGGAAGCGATGGCCAATAAAAGCGCCACGCAGGGAATCATGATTATCCATGACGACAATATCGTTTACGAGATATACAGGGGAGATTTTACGGCTGACCGTCTGGCGACAGTATTCTCCGTGTCCAAATCCATAACATCGCTTCTGTGTGGCATCGCAGTGGATGAAGGTTATATAGAGAGCATCGACGATCCCGTTACCAAATACCTGCCGGAACTGAAGGGGAAAGACCCTAGGTGGGAGATGCTTACCATCCGATACTTGCTATGCATGTTCAGTGGACTGGACTTTGATGATGAATATGACTTCAACATCAAAGCATTGAAGGCGGTCAACGCCATTGCGAGATTAAATTATGGGCACAACCTGATGAAGCAGATCCGGGGTTTGAAGTTCCGCTGCGATCCAGGAACTAAGTTCCACTATGAAAGTATGACCACAGCTATTCTTGGTGTGGTCATTGAGCGTGCCACAGGAAGGCATTATGCCGAATACCTGAGCGAAAAAGTCTGGAAGCCGCTGCAGATGGAGTCGGTGGCGCTGATCAATATCGACAGCCGCAAGCATCGTGTAGCTCATGCCTTCGGCGGTATAACCTGCACCCTGAAAGACCTGGCCAAGATTGGCCGCCTCTATCTGAACAACGGTATGTGGGATGGCAAACGTATTGTGAGCGAGGAATGGATACACAGGACTACCGATTTTTATCCCGGATCCAGCTACCGTTACAGTTGGTATGACGTTCGGTTTGAAGGCTTTGATATAGGGCAGTATCCGGGCTTTTACGCAATAGGCATATATAATCAGGTTCTTTACATCAACCCGCACAAAAAACTGATAATGGTCAGGATCGGCGCGGACAACATTGGCTGGGCTACCATTCCGGAAGTGTTTGAGCAGCTAAGCAATATTTGGCCTTAAATTCGAATTTACACTATACAATGGTTCTTAAATCTCCTCGTACTGCTATGATATTGACTATCGTTATTATCGCTGTCACTTTCCTTGTCGTGGTGAGTGTAATGCTGGCCTATTGGCCCAAGGATATCTCGGTCAACGAGAACGACCAGATCCAGTTGAGCACGTACATAGGCAAGCCGCAGCTTATTCCTGTTGATGAAATTTCCATCACCGAAATGCCAGAGGGCCTATTGAACCATCTGATCAGGACCAACGGCATGAGCCTTGGCAAAATCAACTATGGCCACTTCAAGAACACAAAAACCGGGCAGAAGATGTTCCTCTATCTCACCGGTAAGGAAAGCAAAATCTGCTTTACTTACAATGGGGAGTTATATGTTGTAGATGATTGGCGACAGTAGCCAAATTCGGATTTATCGGCATAAAAGCTCCGGCAGCATCGTATTTGTTGCCGGAGCTGTATTGAGATTTCATGGATAATGCATAACTTGCGTTCGATAAATCGTAATTTGTATGGACAAGCTGAAACGTTCTATTGTATTGTTGATTCTCTCTATCGTTTTGGCGATAGCGTTCGCAATTCTCTTTGTCAGTGTCAACATAGACAATAGATTTCTCCGGCTTGCTGTTTTGGCAGCATTCATATTTCAGCTTATTCAAGTATTCTACATGTATTTTGATGTCCGAAAAAACAAGAAAGGAAAGGACAAGTAAATTCCAATTTATCGGACTGCTACCAATACGCCTGTGCATAGGTTGTATGAACGGCTTGGATTTGTGTGCAAGGGCAAACAACATCTTTATGCAGAAAACACAGGTTGGCTAGACTTCTTCTTTGAATACGACATTCCCATATAATATATTCCAATTGGGTGAACATCATTTCCTCTTGTCCTATCCCTCAAAAGCTGATAGTGACGGGTTGAAAAGTGCCCATTTAACGTTAGAAGTGGCGTTTGCCGGGCGGTTTCCTTTTCAACCCGTCACTACTTTTTATTCTACTTCGCGGGGGCGGATGTTATAGAACCTGACCTTATGACTGCGCAGCTGCACGGCCCCGAGGCTGCGCAGGACTTCGCCGAAACGGCCTTCCGAGAAGCGGCTCAGCAAATCAGGATTGACGCCCACCAGATGGTTATAGACATCCGCTGCCGTCAGCAGTCCCTCGTCACTTGCCTTCGCGTCGGGCAGCACCTCGAAACGGGCGTTGAACAAATCCCTGAGCGCCAGCGGAGCACAGAAGGGACGGTTGTGCGCCTCCAGCTGCGCATTCTCCTCGTCCGTCAGCCACACCATGTCGGGATTGGAGCGGTACGCCGCCAGCGCCTCGGCATAGAGCTGCCCGTAGTCAAGTTCCTCGTTCCCGATGGGACGCGACACCACGACGGGCAGGTAGCGCCGGCTGCCCGTCTCGTCCATCAGCACATACCGCCGGTTGCTCGTGCCCCAGAAGCTCGCCAGACGCTCCTTCACCTCGTAGCGTCCCTGATAGAGCTGCTTCAGGTCAACAGACGACATCTGGATGAAGTTCTTCAACGTCGTCAGCCGCTTGCCCACGAAGCGGTCGAACTCGTCCAGACAGATGAGCGCCCGCGTAGCCATGCGGCGCAGGCATTGGTCCTCCTCGGCGGGGTTGAACGAGTCGGTAAAGTAAGGACGAAGCTCCTCGGGCAGCAGGCGCTTCACAAACTGCGACTTGCCCCAGCCATGCCGCTGGCTGATGAGGATGGGACAGAGGCTGTTGCCATAGCCGTTCTGACGGCAGCCAGCCATCTGCACAGCCATCGCCACGAATGCCATGACCAGCAAACGGCGTTCATAGTCGTCATCCGTCACGTGCCCCATCAGCGGTTCCACGCGGGGCGTGCCGTCCCATTCGGGCAACGACTCCATCCAGCTGCGCACGGGGTGGAACGTCTCGACGGAGCGGTTGTTGATGACGGCATCAAGGGCCGCCAGCGTCATGACGCCGATGCCCTGCTCGGCCAGCTCCATCAGCAGCTGGTTGCGGTCCTGGCGAGTGACGGGCTTCCAGTCGTCCTCGGCCACCTCGTGCCCCTCGCGCTCCACCATGCGGCGGCGGCACATCTCGGGCAACCCCGTCAGCACGTTCAGCCGCACCTTGTAGCGGCTGTAGATGTACCACTCCGCCTGCACCAGCGGCGATACGCCCGGGGCGTTGTCCTTACCATTATTATTCTTCACGCTGAGGCTGTTCTGCGTCGCCTCCTGACGCTTCGGAGCACCAAGCCACCGGCCCAGTTTTCCGAGAAAACAATCACATGAAACCATATCGAAAACAGAATTTCGCTGCAAAGATAATACATCGAAGTGCCGAAAAATTAACAAAAGTATTTGACCGTAATGTTTGCACCTTTCAAAAGGAATCGTTACCTTTGCGCCGTCAAAATCCATTCTTCCAAAGCCGTTGGGAAAGCCATCCCAAGCGGTTGGGTAACGTGTCCCAACGGGTTAGGAAAGGTTTCCCAACGGCTTTGGACAATAAGAAAAGACGAGACAGGCATCACGGAATCCCATTCTCAACCCATAAAAACAGTAAAACCACATGAAAGCCTCATCACAGACCAAGACAAAGGGCAAAATCCTCTACCAGACCGTCCTGCGTGCTCCGCTCAACAACGAGGACATTCCCGAGGGGCGCATGCCCGTCCGCATCATGCCCTACAACCAGGCTACCGTCACCACCGACGAGTTGGCAAAGACCATAGCCGGGCGCTGTACCGTGAAGGAGCCCGACATCAAGGGCGTGCTCACCGCCCTGTCGCAAGTGCTCGGCGAGACATTGCTCAGCGGGGACAGGCTCAAGGTCGATGGCATCGGAACGTTCAACCTGTCGCTCGCCCTGAAAAAGACGTACCTCGACGGGCGCAAACGCCACCCGAAGGCGCTTGACGAGCGGATAGCCTCGACGGACATCCGCATAGGGCGCATCATCTTCACCCCCGACAGCGAGCTACGCAAGAAGCTGAACAACGCCACCTTTGTCAGCAGCGGCGTGCGTGCCGACAGGCCGTTGGAGCGGGAGGAAGTCGATGAATTCCTGACAGAGCACTTCGGCAGTCAAGACTGGCTGATACGCCGCGAGTTCGAGACCCACTTCGACATCTCGCGCAACCAAGCCCTCGCCTGGCTGCAAGCGCTAGTAGCCGAAGGAGCCCTCCGCTCGCGCGGTGCCCGCAGCACCCGCTTCTACACCCCCGTCCCGGGCCACTTCGGCAGGTGAACACTCAAAAAGATTGAAAATTGAAGATTGAAGAATGAAGGTTTTTTTAATGAAGAATGAAGAATGAAGAATGAAAAATGAAGAATGCTTTTGCCCTTTCAGGGCGCGAAATGATGATGCGCCCGAATATACCCAGGGCGTTGCCCTGGGCTATGTTCTTTCGCCCTTTCAGGGCGCACATCGCTGTCTGGGCTTGTTTTTTCTCGCGAAACTTGAATTAATGATAGATAATAGTTAATAGATAATAGGTACAATGGATAATACGGAAAAGGATAGGAACAACATTGAAGTTGCTGAGAGCATCGAGAGCAAGTGGCGGGTGGACCATGTGGAGAGCGGACTGCCTCGCTGGCTGATTGGGACGGCATTCGTCTGCTACCTCCTGCAGGCTGCCATCAACTGGACGCCCCTCATGCATTGGATGGAGGACCACGCCTCGTGGGCATCGGCCATCATACAGACGTTTGGCCCCGTGGTGATGTACGTCGGCCTGATGAGGGGCATGAGACGGCTCTACCGGCCCATGACCGTCGGCTGGTGGGTCATCATCGTCCTGAACATCGCCGGCTTCATCCCCCCTGCTGTTCCCGTCGCTAACGGCGGTAGGGCTGCCGCTGGCCGTGTCGCTGAGGCTGGTCTATCTGCCCCTCGGCTGCGCCATAGCCTT
>CAMVIO010000145.1 GCA_947167555.1 uncultured Selenomonadales bacterium | reverse complement strand
TTGCGACAGGCGGGCTTTTTTGTTATACTACTTATATTGTTTACTTTGGTTTGTTAATTGGCGCGATTTTTTCGCGATGTGAATAAAAGGGGCGACTTGGATGCGGCGGACTCGTAGGAAGCGGAACCGGAAGCGGCGGATTTTGGTTTTGTTGGTTGTTTTTTTGCTTTTTGTTGGGATTTGCGCCGGGCTGGGCTGGTGGATGTTCGGGCGACGGCCGGAGGCTGTGAAGGCGCCGGAGGATACGATTGCTTCGCCTCGGACGATGGAGATCATGGTGATGGGCGTCGATCCTCGTACCGATGATACGGGGCGGAGCGATACGCTTTTGCTTGTCTCGCTCGATACGGAACTGAAAAAGGCTTCGGTTTTCTCCATTCCGCGCGATACTCGGGTGGAGATGGAGCAGGGCGCTTATGAGAAAATCAATCACGCTTACGCTTACGGCGGGCATGAGTATACGAAAAAACTTCTGGAAAAACTCTTGGCGACGTCGCTGGACGGGTATGTGCTGGTCGATATCCACGCGTTTGAACGCATGATTGACGCGGTGGGCGGTGTCGATATCGATGTGGAGAAGCGGATGTATTACGAAGACCCGTGGGACGAGGACGGGGGACTCGTGATCGACCTTCAGCCGGGCGAGCAGCATCTGGACGGGCAGCACGCGATGCAGTATGTGCGATTCCGTGACGAGGAGGGCGACATCGGGCGCGTTACGCGGCAGCAGAAATTCATGCAGGCGCTCTTGGACCGCGTGGTATCTCCGGAGGTCATTCCGCATTTGGGAACGATCGTGAACGAGATGACGTCGGTCATCAAGACGGATATCGAGACCGGCGAATTGATCCGGTATGTCACGATGCTTCCCGAGATCAAGGCGAACGGCGTGGCGTCCCATGTCCTTCCGGGGTATCCGGGCTGGTGGCAGGAAACCAGTTATTGGCTTCCCGACATCCAGGCGTCGAGAAAGCTGTTGGCGGCGCAAATCGGCGTGCCGTATTCTCCTGCGCTGGAGAAGCGGACGGCGCAGGATATCGAGGTTTACCAGAATAGCCTGCCTAAGGATCTCGTGGATGTGGCGGGCATGTTCCGGATCGCGTCGGAGGAGGAAGCCGCGGAGGCTCGGGAAAAGCATGCGATTGAGGAAAGGAAGAATATCCGCGTGCGCGTGCTGAACGAGAGCGGCATCAAAGGCGCGGCGGCGGCGTCCGCCGATGTGCTGCGGGCAAAGGGCTTCGTTATCAGCGATGAGGATGTGGGGAACGGTGAGACGCGAGACCGCAAGGAAACGGTGCTGACCATCCCGAAGGGGACGGAAGCGCTGTTCGGCGAGCTGCCGTTTCCCTGCACGGTTCATGAGAGCGACGGCAATACGGCGGTGCTGCGGATAGGAAAGGACTACAACAATGCGTGAGCTTTTTGTGGACGGCCTTTCCAAGTCCTTCGGCACGCTGGAGCTTTTCGGGAACGTGAGTTTCCGCGTGGCGAAGGGGGAGCGCGCGGGGCTCGTCGGCGCGAACGGCGCAGGGAAGACGACGCTGATGCGCTGCATATTGGGCGAGGAGGAGCCTGACGGCGGCACGGTGCGCGTCGACGCGACGGATTCCATCGGCTATGTGGAGCAGCAGGCGTCCCTCGGCACGGGCACGCTCCATGACGAGTTCCGCGACGCGTTCTCGGATATTTTTCGGCTGGAAGAGAAAAAGAAGGAATTGGAAAAGGAAATCGGGCGCGGCGACGCGGACGAGGAACGGCTGGCGGAATACGGGCGCATTGCCCTCCGGTTCGAGCATCTGGAAGGGTACGATGTGGAGAGCCGCATCCGTCGGGTGGCCTTCGGCCTCGGCTTTACGGACGACGATCTCGCGGGCGGCGTCGCGCATCTTTCCGGCGGGCAGAAGACGCGCGTTTGCCTTGCGAAAGCGCTCTTACGCGAGCCGGATTTTCTTTTTCTCGACGAGCCCACGAACCATCTCGACATCCGCATGATCGAGTGGCTTGAGGATTTCCTTCGCGGGTATCGGGGCGGCGTGCTGCTGATTTCGCACGACCGATTCTTCCTCGACCGCGTGGCGACGAAGATCATCGGGCTGGAAAATCAGACGGCGACGGTCTACGCGGGAAACTACAGCTATTACCAGAAGGTGCGGGACGAGCGGCGGGCGGCTCTCGAATCCGCCTACGAAAAGCAGCAGGAAAAGATTCGCGAGACCGAGGAGTATATCCGCCGATACAAAGCGGGCATCAAGGCGAAGCAAGCGCGGGGGCGCCAGAGCCAGCTTGACCGCATGGAGCGCATCATTCTGCCGCCGGAGAAGGCGCGGTTCAATTATTTCGCGTTCCATCCGCCGGGCGAGTGCGCGGAGCGCGTGGTCGAGATCGAGGACGCGGCGGCGGCTTTCGGCGACCATACGATATTTTCCCATCTTTCGATGCTGGTGCGGCGTGGCGACGGCGTGGCGGTTGTCGGGGCGAACGGCGAGGGCAAGACGACACTGCTCCGCATGATCGTCGGAGAGCTGGAGCCGGCGGCGGGGAGCGTGAAGCTCGGCAGCCGCGTCAAGGTCGGCTATTTCTCCCAGCAGCATGAGGGCCTTCACAAGGAACGCACGGTGCTTGAGGAAATCCTCTACGAGTTCGGCACGGACGAGGAAACGGCGCGGGGCTATCTCGGCGCGTTCCTGTTCCGCGGCGACGAGGTGGAGCGCGTGATCGGCGATCTTTCCGGCGGCGAGCAGTCGCGGCTGGCGTTCTTGAAGCTGATGCTGACCGGCGCGAACTTCCTCATATTGGACGAACCGACAAACCATTTGGACATTCCGGCAAAGGAGGCCGTCGAGGAGGCGCTGATGGCGTTTCCGGGGACGTTCCTCGTCGTTTCGCACGACCGCTATTTCCTGAACAAAGTGGCGAACGTGACGATGGAGATGGCGGACGGGCGGCTGACACGTTACGACGGCGGCTATGATTATTATAAGGAAAAGAAATCGACGGAAGAAACTCCGAAGGCGGCGGAAACTCCTGCACAGGCGGCGAAGGAGACGAAGCGGGAGCAGCAGGCGCCGAAAAAAGAGACGACGGCGGAAAAGGAAAAACGAATCGCGCCGCCGTCGGGCGTCAGCGAGGAAAAGCGGCAGGAGCTGTTGCAGCGCGCGGAGGCGGAGCTGGCGATGGCGGAAGCGGAGCTGAAGATGCTGGAGCATGAGATGAACGATCCGGAGCTTCAGCAAGACCCGGAGAAGAGCCGAAGGATTGCCGAGGCATACGCGGCGAAGGAAGAAGAGATAGAGCGGCGGTACGAGAAGTGGGGCGCGTTGGCGGAAGGCTGATGATGAAAGGAGGCGGAAGAAATGGAGGAACTTACGGGCGTTGTGGAGAGCGTCGTGTTTGACACGGGCGACGGGCGGTTCTCCGTCTTCCGCCTTGTGCCGGAAGGGCAGCCGGGGCGCGTTTCTGTCACGGTTCCTTCTGCCGCGCCGCTGGTCGGGCAGGAGGTTTCACTTCAAGGCGACTGGGTCGAGCATCCGCGCTTCGGCACGCAGTTCAAGGCGACCCAAATCCGCGTCAACGCGCCGACGGGCGTCCAGGGGGTTCTGCGCTTTCTGGCGTCCGGCGCGATCCAGGGGATCGGCCCCGCGATGGCGCAGCGTATCGTGGCGAAATTCGGCGCGAACGCGCTGGACGTCATCGAGCATTCGCCCCATCGCCTGCTGGAAGTGCAGGGCATCGGCAAGAAGACGTCGCAAAAGATACACGATTCGTACCATGAGCAATCCGAACTGAAGGAGATTATGCTCCGCCTGGAAATGTACGGCGTGTCGGGGACATACGGCGCGCGCATTTACAAAAAGTTCGGCTCCTTTGCGATGGACGTTTTGGAGCACGACCCATATCGGATTTCCCGGGAAGTCATGGGCATCGGCTTCCGCACGGCGGACACGATCGCGATGGCGTCAGGGGTTGCGCCGGAGAGTGGGGAGCGGATCGCGGCGGGCGTCCGTTTCATCTTGGACGGCGTCGCGTCCTTCGGGCATTGCTGTTTGCCGGAGCCGTGGCTCGTGCGCGACGCGTCGGGCGCGTTGGGCGTCGACGCTTCATTGGTGCGGGAAACGGTACGGGACGAGATCGAGACCGGGCAGCTCTTTTATGAAACGGACGGCGGCGAGACGCTGATTTACCCGCCCTCTCTTTTCCGCGCGGAAACGGAGACCGCGTCCGCGCTTCTCTATATTGCCGACCACGCGGACGGGTTCGAGGTCGACGAGCCGGAAACGCTGGCGCGGGCATGGGAGCGAATGGACGGCATCACGCTGGCGGACGGCCAGCGGGCGGCGGTGGCGGCGGTCCTCCGGCACGGCGTATTCATTTTGACGGGCGGGCCCGGCACGGGCAAGACGACCGTTGTGCGCGGCATGATCGGCGTACTGGAAATGCTCGGCCTTTCTGTCCGGCTCGGCGCGCCTACGGGACGCGCGGCCAAGCGCCTCGGCGAGGCGACGGACAGGAAAGCGACGACCGTCCATCGGATGCTGGAGGCGCAGGCGGCTGACGATGGGCACACAGTCTTCATGCGCGACGAGGACACGCCGATCGAGGCGGACGTCATCATTCTCGACGAAGTCTCGATGATGGACATCGTACTGATGCAGCATTTCCTCACCGCCGTGCCGCGTGGCTGCCATGTGATCTTCGTCGGCGACGTGGACCAGCTCCCTTCCGTGGGGCCGGGGACGGTCCTGGCGGATATCCTTCGCTCAAAAATGTTTCCCAGCGTGCGGCTCACCGATATTTTCCGTCAGGCGGGGGAGAGCCTGATCGTGCGGAACGCCCATGCCGTCAACGCGGGGCGGATGCCGGACTTCACAGCGGGGCGCGCGTTCGAGTTCCGGGAGATCGAGTCCGAGGAGGAGACGGCGGAAGCGATTGTCGCGCTTTGCCGGGACGAGCTGACCGCGGAAGGCGTCGACCCGCTGCGCGACGTGCAGGTGCTTTCTCCGATGCACCGCCTGCCCTGCGGCATCGATCGGCTGAACCGTCTCTTGCAGGCGGCGTTGAATCCCGCCGCGCCGCATGAGCCGGAGGTCGTTTCGGGGAATTTTACTTACCGTGTCGGCGACAAGGTCATGCAGATCCGCAACGATTACGAGAAAAACGTCTTCAACGGCGACGTGGGCTTCGTTGTGTTCGTCGGCGCGCAGGGAATCACCGTGCGTTATGGGGAGGACCACACGGCGGAATACAAGCGCGAGGAAATGAACGCACTCCAGCCCGCCTACGCCATGAGCGTCCACAAGAGCCAGGGCAGCGAATATCCGATTGTCATCTTGCCCGTCGTCCTCGGCCACCGCACGATGCTACAGCGGAATCTGCTCTATACCGCCGTCACGCGGGCGAAGGAGCGCGTGATCCTCTTGGGGGACAGCCGCGCGCT
>CAMVIO010000144.1 GCA_947167555.1 uncultured Selenomonadales bacterium | reverse complement strand
GGCGAACCGCTGACCGACGACAAAGCCCCGGTGGAGCTTCTCGGCATGCGTGCCCTCGACGGCATCATCCGGAAGGAGCTCCAATATTATAAAGGAGTCTATCGGCGCGAGGGCTTCGACGGATTAAGGAAAGCGCTATAGCGAAAAGAGCGGCTTCCGCGATGGTGCGAAAGCCGCTCTTCTTGTGTCCTGTTATTTTCCCTCAGTCGTCGCCGCAGGCTTTCCTGTGCTCCATATAGAGCTTCGTCTCCGAGACGATGACCGACGAGAGCATGATCAGCGCGATCAGGTTCGGGATCGCCATCAGGCCGTTCACGATGTCGGCGAGGATCCAGATTGCCTCAAGCTTCAGGAACGCGCCGGAAGCGATCAGCGCGATGAAAATGACCCGATAAGGCATCAGGCCTTTCGTGCCGAACAGGAAGACAACCGCCCGCTCGCCGTAATAATTCCAGCCGAGGATCGTCGTGAACGCGAACAGCACCAGCGAAAGCGTCAGCACCACTGCGCCCGACGGGCCGAACGACGCTGCGAAAGCGCTGGCGGTCATCTGCGCGCCGACGGCGTCGCCGCACCAGACCCCGGTGAAGATCAGCGCAAGCCCCGTCATCGTGCAGATAATGATCGTGTCGATGAAGGTGCCCGTCATCGAGATCAGGCCCTGCTCCGCCGGCCAATCCGTCTTCGCGGCAGCGGCGGCAATCGGCGCTGAGCCAAGCCCGGATTCATTGGAGAACACGCCTCGGGCGATACCGTTCTTCATCGCCATCATCATCGTCGATCCGGCGAAGCCGCCCACCGCCGCATGGCCCGTGAACGCGTCGGACAGGATCATGCTGATGGCCGCCGGCACATCGCCGATGTGCGCGATGATCATGCCGACGCCGAGCACGATATACACGGCGGACATGAACGGCACGATCTTGTCGGCGACGCTCGCGATGCTCTTGAGGCCGCCCAGCGTAACCGCCGCCACCAGCACGGTCAGCACCGCGTCCGTCGCCACCTTCGAGACGCCGAAGGTCAGGTTCACAGAATCGACAATCGCGTTGACCTGCGGGAACGTGCCGATGCCGAAGTACGCGACGAGGATACAGGCCGCAGCGAAGAAGGTAGCGAGAGGCCTCCACGCCTCACCCATACCGTTCAGGATGTAATACATCGGCCCGCCGGCCACCTCGCCGTTCTCGTCTTTCGAGCGATACTTGATCGCGAGAAGTCCCTCCGCGTATTTCGTCGCCATGCCGAAGAACGCCGCCATCCACATCCAGAACAGCGCGCCCGGCCCGCCGACCTTCACCGCCGTCGCGACGCCGACGATATTGCCCGTGCCGACGGTCGCCGACAGCGCCACGCAAAGCGACTTGAAGCTGGTGACGTCGCCCTCGCCGCGATTTTTTGCCCCGGCGATCAATGAAAGCGCCAACGGCAGCCGAAAGACCTGGATCAATCCGAGGCGCGCGGTCAGATAAATGCCCGTGCCGACCAGGAGCGCAATCAGCGGCGGCCCCCAGACGATCGAGTCGATGCTGTCCAGCATCGGAATTAAACCTTCCATCAATAAATCCCTCCTATGTCCGTGTATCGTGGACAATAGTAATTAACACAAACAGCATTATAGCACATCTATTTTTGTCGTGCAAAAAAAATAACGCCCTCGCTAAAAAACGCAGTCGATATTTCTTGTGAAACGCATCAAAGGCTTAAACTATCCATAGAAAAATTCAAACAGCCCTAACTATTTCAAGACGCTTTAAACCATGAAACGCTTCCCGGAGCTCCAAACAATCTGCCGTACTGTTTCCCGGGAACGTGGAAGACAACCGGAGCGATGGCATGAAAAGTATTCTTTGTCTCCGTTTTTGGAAAATGGTATAATTTGGCGTGTGCAAAAATGAGCGACGGCATTTGTGAAAGGAGCGTCAGCAGTGAGCAAGATAAAGAACAGGATGACCAAAAAAGCGGGGCGGATTGCCTCGGTATTCGGAGCTTTGCTAATCGGCGGCATCGGTTTGCCGGGCTTTGCGACAAACGCCGCCGAGGCCTGCACGACGGCGATCGTGACACGGGGCGCGTCCGCTGACGGCAGCGCATACGTCACCCATTCCAACGACGCCTTTTCCAGCGATCCGAATATCGTCTATGTCCCGGCGAAGGACCATGCGCCCGGAAGCATGCGGAAGGTCTATCCCTCCGCCATCGCATGGGACGACCTGCCGGAATACGCCTGCTTCTCGAACCCGCGCCTCGTCGCGCCGGAGCGCGCCGACGCCTACGCCTGGCCCGGCAAAGAGCGGACGAAACCTCTTGGCGAAATCCCGGAGGTTCCCCACACTTACGCCTATATCGACAGCGACTACGGCGTGATGAACGAGCACGGGCTGATGCTCGGCGAATGCACGAACGGTTCCCAGCGTCTGGAGTATCTGGAGCCGAAACCCGGCCACGGCATTTTTTACGCGTCGGAACTTGGGCGCGTGGCGCTCGAACGCTGCCGCACCGCGCGGGAAGCTGTGCACCTGATCGGCGAACTGATAGACGAACATGGTCTTTGGGGTACGGGTGAGACGCTTCTCATCGCCGACAAGGACGAAGGATGGGTACTGGAAATGCAGCCGACGCCGTCGGGCGCAGGCGGATTTTGGATTGCCCAGCACGTGCCGGACGGGGAATTTTTCGTCGCGGCGAACCAATTCCGCATCCGAGCAATAAAAGAAGGCAGCCCGGATCAGATATTCAATCCGAGACTGCCCAAAATGCTGAACGAAATCGGTTGGGCGGCCTATGACAAAACAGGCGCCCTCGACTGGGCGCTTTCCATGAAAGCCGCGGAGGATTACCATCCGTATTTTTCCCTGCGCCGCGTATGGCGCGCCTTGAGCCTCGTCGCGCCCTCCGCGAAGCTTCCCGCGAAGGTGCGGAGCTGGGACACGGACGCATATCCGTTTTCGATTCGTCCCGACCACCCGCTGACGCTGACGGAGATCATGGAGCTTCACCGTGACGCCTATGAGGGGACGGAATATGACAGAACGAAAGATTACGGCGCGGGGCTGTTCGCATCGCCGTACCGTTACGGCGACAGCAAATGGGAGCGTTCCATCACGGCACGCAGTATCGCCTATACGTGGATCACGCAGACGAATGAAAAAAATCCGGCGCCGTTGATGTGGCTTTCGATGAACGCGCCTGCGGAAAGCGTCTATATCCCGCTGGCCGTCGCGCCGCTCCCGGACGCTTACACACAGGCCGACCGGACGAAATACGACTTGGAAAAGGCATGGTGGATTTCCCAGCAGGTGACGATACTGACGCGCGGCTATTACAGCGCGCTGCACCCCGAAGTGGCGGAAGCCGCCCATCAGGCGGAAAAGCGTTCGATGACGCTGGTATCGGATGCGGCGGGGCAGTCGCCCGAGGAGTTCGCCGAGACGCTTCGCAAAAACGCGGAGCGCACCCTCGCGGATTGGAAAGCGCTCCACGGCAATCTTCTCGCCGCCCATGACGGCGATCACCATATCGACTACGACGAATCCCACCGCCCGCAAGCGGACAAAGTGGAAAAATATTGAACAAAATATTAATTTGCAATGGAAAAGGCAGGAAGCGTGTTGTCTTCCTGCCTTTTCTTTTGCGAGCTATATCTGCCGTCCGGTCAATCTGTGTTGTGGTTTTATTTATTTTTCCCATAGGTCGCCCGCGCTTCCGCCGCCATCAGAAGTTCCTGCTCGTCATATTCTCCATAGCGCAGTCCCATCTCCTGATTGTCCGTCCAAAGCTCGCACTGCGCCATCACCGTCTGCACCGCGTCCTCCATCCCTTCCGGCGGATAGCGGTGCTTTTTCAATAACTTCTTGATGAGCATCCGCATTTTCGCCCGCGCACTGGAGCGCTCCTGCCAGTCGATGGTCCGATTCTTCCGCAGCGTGTCGGCAAGCTCCTTCGTGATGGCGATCAATTCCTCGTTCTCATAAAAATCCTTGATGGCTTCGGGCTTCGTCAGCGCGTCGTAAAAAGCCAGCTCGTCGGCAGTCAGCCCTAACTGCTCTCCTTCCTTCTGCGCCTCGGAGATTTGCTTCGCCAGCTTCAAGAGCTCCTCGATGACCTGCTCGTTGGTCAGCATCCCGTTCAGATAGGCGTTCATCACCCGTTGGATAATCTCGCTGAACTTCTCCGACTTCACCACGTTCGTGCGGCGGTAAATATGCACCTGCTCGGCAATCAGCCGCTTCAACAGCTCGACGGCGAGATTCTTCTCCTTCATCTTGGAGATTTCCTCCAGGAACTTCGGATCGAACAGGGAAAAGCCCGCTTTCACATCGGAAAAGAGATTGATGACGCCGTCGCTCTTGACGCTCTGCTTCAAAAGCTCATTGATGCGCTTGTTCATCTCCGGCAGGGAAATCTTCTCGCCCTCGCCTTGATGGGCGAGCCGTAAGACGAGCACGCGCACCGCCTCGAAAAACGCCGCCTCAAAGCGCAAATCCTCGGGTGCGATGGACGAGCAGAGGGAAAGCGCCTGATGCAAGAGCAGCGCTTCCTTGATGAAAGCGTCCTTTTCCTTGTCCTTTTCCCGCGCCACGATGAAATTGACCGCGCCCGTGATGACCTTTGCCCGCTCCAAATCCGTGCCGTTTGCGAATTTTGAGTAATCGTAACCGTGAAACATATCGCGGCAGACCGACAGCTTTTCGAGGAACTTCGGGTACGCGGCCTTGGCGATGTCGGTGTCGCCGTAGTTTTTCCTGTCGCGGACCGTGTAGTCGTTCATCGCCTGTTTCAGCGCCGAGGCGATCCCCACATAATCCACGACAAGACCGCCCGCCTTGTCGCCGAATACGCGGTTCACGCGGGCGATGGCCTGCATCAGATTGTGGCCGCTCATGGGCTTGTAAACGTACATCGTCGCCAGCGACGGCACGTCGAAGCCCGTCAGCCACATATCCACCACGATAGCGATTTTCAGCGGACTGCCGTTGTCCTTGAAAACCTTGGCCAGCTCGTCCCGGCGGCGTTTGTTGCCGATGACCTTGCGCCATTCCTCCGGGTCTTTGTTGCTCTCGGTCATCACCACGGCGACCTTTTCGGTCCAATCGGGGCGAAGCTCCAAAATCCGTTGGTAAATCTTCATCGCAATGGCGCGGGAATAGGCCACGATCATCGCCTTGCCCGTCAGGAGATTGGCGCGGAAATTTTCATAGTGGTCTAAAATGTCCGTGACGAGGGAATCAATCGTCTTGTCGTTGCCCAGCACGGCCTCCATCTTTCCGAGGTCGCGCTTGCTCTTTTCGATCGTCGCGGGGTCGGCGTTCTGCGCCATCAGTTCGTATTCCGCGTCGATGAGCTTCAGCGTCGCCTCGTCCAGCTTCAGCTTGATAACGCGGCTCTCGTAGTACACGGGCCGCGTCGCGCCGTCCTCGACGGCCTGCGTCATATCGTAAATGTCGATATAGTCGCCGAATACCTCGCG
>CAMVIO010000143.1 GCA_947167555.1 uncultured Selenomonadales bacterium | reverse complement strand
GCTTTCCGCCGCGCTGCCCTCTTTCCCGTGGATATATAAAACCGCGTCCATTTTCCTGTTTGCTCCAATTTTCTTTGTCTTTTCCCTCGTTTTCAGATCTTCAGCAGTTCCTCGATCTTCCCCAGCACATCGTCGATCTCGGCGTTCAGCGCCGTGCGCTTTTCCTTGTACCGCGCGATCAGCTCGAAGGGTTCGAGGATTTCCTCTTCCTCATGCGGGAAGCCGCAGAGGTCGAGGTTGTAGCCGCCGTCAGAGAGTTCCCGGGCGGTGTATTTTTTCGCTTTCGGGCTGCCGTCCTCCTCGATTTCTTCGCGGTTGTTCCACCAGTCGATGACCGGGCGGAAGTGCTCGAGCTTCATCGGCTTCGTCTTGGAGAAATGCTTGTAGCCCTCGGGCATGTCGAGACGGTAGAACCAGGTTTCCTTCGTCGGGTGCGTGTGATTGAAGAAAAGGATGTTCGTGGTGATGCTCGTATAGGGTGAGAAAACGCTGCCCGGCAGGCGGACGATGGTGTGCAGGTCAAACTCCGACAGCAGCTTCTTCTTGATGCTCGCCTTCGTGTTGTCCGTGCCGAACAGGAAGCCGTCGGGCAGCACCACGGCGGCGCGCCCGCCTTTCTTCAGCCGGTACATGATGACGCTCATGAAAAGGTCGGCGGTCTCGGAGTCGGCGAGGTCGGCGGGGAAATGGCTCTGGACGATGGGCAGTTCGTTGCCGCCGTAAGGCGGATTCATCAGGATCACGTCGAAACGGTCGTCGTCGGTGTAGTCCAGCACGTCTTTCATCAAGCTGTTGTCGTGCAGGACGTCCGGCTCGTCCACGTCGTGGAGCAGCAGATTCGTGACCGCCAGCATATAGGGGAACTGCTTCTTCTCGACGCCGTGGGCGGAGCAAAGCCGCGCCTTGCGGTCGGCGGTGGTTTTTTCCTGCTTCTCCAGCTCCCGCAGCCAACTGACGATAAAACCGCCCGTACCGCAGGCGAAATCCGCCATGCTTTCGCCGAGCTTCGGCGCGATCATCTGCGCCATGAAGTCGGTGACGGCGCGGGGCGTGTAAAATTCGCCCGCGCTTCCGGCGGATTGCAGCTCCTTCAAGATCGTTTCGTAAATGTCGCCGAGGGCGTGGATATTCTCGTAGCTGGTCAGGTCGATTCCCTCGATGACGTCCACGATCTGCCGCAGCAGCACGCCGTTCTTCATATACTGGTTCGTGTCCTCGAAGACGCTCTTGACGACGCTCTTCTTCGCGGGCATATCGGGCGTGACGGCAAGTTCCTTCAGCGTCTTGAAAAGCTCGTCCACGAAGGAAAGCAGCTCGTCGCCCGTCAGCGCGTGCCCCGCATTGTCGGCTTTCGCCCAGTTTCGCCAGCGGTATTTTTCGGGAATGACGGAAGTATAGCCGTCGTCGTCACATTCCCATTCTTCTTCCTTGGCGTCATAGACTTTGAGGAACAGCATCCAGACGATTTGCTCGATGCGCTGGGCGTCGCCGTTGATGCCGGGATCGTTCCGCATGACGTCCCGCAGTTTTTTGATCAGACCGTTCAAATTGCTCATTCCGTATCATCCCGCCTTATAGATTTCTTCTTCCAATGATTTCAGCGCGGCCTTGAAACTTTCCTTGCCGCCGAAGCAGTTTTTGATAATCGCGGGCGGCGTGCCGAATTTTCGGAACTCGTCCATTTTCAGGACGGCGGTTTCTTCCACCTCGCGGATGCCGAGATTCATATACTTGTCCAGCAAAATCTCCAGCACTTCCCGCGCCGCGCCGCTGTACTTGTGCAGGAAGTCGCGCTTCTTGACGTTCTCGGCGCGTTCGCGGCGGGTCAGGGGCTTCTGGTCGTAGGCGATATGGCAGATCAGGTCGAAGTCGTCCACGTCCTCCTTCCCCATATCGGCTTTCAGCTTGTCGAGGTCGATGCCTTGTGCTTTCAAAGCGTCGGCGATGGCCTTTTTCTTCTCGGTCGCCGTCCATTTGCGGATAAAGGCGTCCAGCGTAGCGTACTCGCCTTTGACGTTTTCTTTTGTATAGTCCGTGATGCTCTCCTGTTTCAGCAGCTTTCCGTTGGCGTCATAGACGGAAACCGTCTTGTTGACGGTATAGACCGTGCAGCCGTCGCGAAGGACGACGGGCATTTCTTTCGGGATTGGCGGATCGCCGCCGTCTTTTTTCTTTTTCTTCTTGCCCGGACCGTCTCCTCCGCCAGTGAAGCCTTCTTCCTGCTCAATCGGCCCGTCCCAGTCGGGATCGGCAAAGAGCCTTGTGACGCCGCGAAAATCCATGATCGTGAAGCTGGTCTTGCCGTCCTTCTCCCGAAGCCGCGTGCCGCGCCCGACGATCTGCTTGAACATCGTCATGGACGAAATGTTTTTGTCGAGGGCGATCACCTTCGTCATCTTGCAGTCGACGCCCGTGGAGAGCAGCTCCGAGGTGGTGGCGATGACCGGATACTTCGCGCTGACGGAGATGAAATAGTCGAGCTTGCTCTTCCCGTAATCGTCGCTGCCCGTGATGCGGACGACGTAATCGGGATTCTCCTTCATCATGTCCGCGTTGCAGCTCACCAGCGCCGCACGCATACGCTCGGCGGCGTCCTCGCTGGCGCAGAACACGATCGTTTTCGCGTATCGGTCGGTGGCGCGAAGGTACGCCGTGATCTGCTCGGCCACCTCGCGAATGCGGTCCGCGATGATGATGGAATAATCATAGTCGCTGTTGTTGTATATGCGGTCCTCGATCTCGTTCCCGAAGTAGTCCCGCTGGCCTTTGACGGGGCGCCACTCGTCGCCGATGTTCGTATGGATATTCACCACGCGGAAGGGCGCGAGAAAACCGTCGTCAATGCCCTGCTTCAGACTGTAAGTGTAAACGGGCTTTCCGAAATAGTCGATGTTCGACGTGTATTTGGTTTCCTTCGGCGTGGCGGTCATGCCGATCTGCGTCGCGCCTTTGAAATATTCCAGCACCCTGCGCCAGCGGCTCTCCTCTTTCGCCGAGCCGCGATGGCACTCGTCCACGATGACGAGGTCGAAGAACTCCGGCGCGAAAAGCTCCTGAAAATGCGGCACTTCGTCGTCGCCGACCATTTGCTGATAGAGCGCGAAATACACCTGATAGGACTTGATGGTCGTCGGGTCGTCCTTCGCGAAGTTCACTTTGTGGATGACTTTCTCCAGCGGCTTGAAATCCTGCGCGATGGACTGGTCGACGAGAATGTTCCTGTCCGCGAGGTAGAGGATTTTCTTTTTCAGCCCCGTCTTCAAAAGACGGTAGACAATCTGGAAGGCGGTATAGGTCTTGCCCGTGCCGGTGGCCATGACGAGCAGGACGCGCTGCTGTCCCTTCGCGACGGCGTCCAGCGTGCGGTCGATGGCGACCTGCTGGTAATATCGCGGCGCGTAAGTGGTCTGCGAAACGTAGCAGGGCTGATTCATCAGCAAACGCTCGGTTTCGTTCCATTCGCTGCCCGAGGCGAGCCGCGCCGTCAGCGCCTTTTCCGTCGGAAACGCGGACAGCGGAAACGTCCGCTCCTGTCCCGTCAAGAAATCATACTCTTGAAAGGCGTCGCCGTTGGAACTGTACGCGAATTTCAAATCCATCATGGCGGCGTATTCCTTCGCCTGCTGCATGCCGAAGGAAACGGAATGGTTGTTGTCCTTCGCCTCCACCACGGCGATGGGGTGACCGCTTGCCGTATAGAGCAGATAGTCCGCTTTTTTCGGCGTGTTGCGGACGGCGAGATTGCCTTTGATATTCATGCGCCCGTCGGTGATCTTCGCCTCCATGCGGATATGGTCCTTGTGCCATTGGGCTTCAATGGCGGGCGTAATGAAAAGGCGCTTGACGTCCTCCTCGCTCAATTGTTTCTTGTCCATGCGGTTTCACCTCCGAGATGTGCTTGGGAACGGAGAATCCAATTCGCCTTCCCCTTGAGGGGAAGGTGGCAGCCCGTAGGGCTGACGGATGAGGTGTCAGAACGTAACGATGAAAATGAGCGTGACGATGAGGCCACCTCATCCACCGGCTTCGCCGGTCCCCCTTCCCCAAAGGGGAAGGCAAGATACGTCGTGCGTTACGCTTTCTCCAGCGCCCCGCAGCATGCCAGCAGTTCCTCGATTTTCGCGACGATGCGCTTTTGCTCGGCGAGCGGGGGAAGGGGGACGAGAAAATGTTTTAGTTTTTCAGCTTTAATGCCTTTGGCTGTTGTCCCAGTGCAGTTATCAAGAAGCTGCTGTTGGAATCTGGGAGATAAAATGAAATACATCATCAAAGAAAGGTCTACAGTGTTTTTATGATATTCCTTGAAAGTGATAATCCTTTGTCCACAAGAACACTCGTCTATGTCGCATATTGCACTACTTCCCATTGGAGCTTCGGTTGTAAAAAGTAAGTCACCTTTTTCTGTGATTCCCCGTTCCTGTCGTGTTTGATATTCTTCACGGGATATATATTCTTTTCGCGTGTAGTCCATATATCCCTTTTTTATATTTGAAGCCGTTATCAAAAATATGCCTGTGGCGCTTTTATGCGGCGTTTTCCCACGATAATCCACAAAGCTCAAAATGCGATTCAATTCGACGAAGCTCCAGCTTGCAGGAATATCGTAATTCATCGAAGAAAAATTTAACTCACTTTTGCAAGGTGATAATTTCGTATTGTATTTGTCGATTATTTGTAAAAGCTCCTTCGCCGTGCCTTCTTCTTCGCGCTGCTCCACCAGCTTGCCTTCCATCGCGTATTGCAGGACGCTCTTTTTCATGGCGTCGGGGAATTTCTCGTTCAGCGCGGTCAATTCGTCATGGGCTTTGCCGTACTGCTCGATATGGGGCAACAGTTCCTCGATTTTGGCGACAATGCGTTTTTGCTCGGCCAGCGGGGGAAGGGGAAATAATATTTCATTCAATGAAGATTGAACAAAATGTTTGATGGTTACGCCTTTACAATGTGCATCGATTGTGCCGTTATATTTGTATAGCTGTAAACAAGCGAGAAAAAATTTTGGATTTATGTTGCCGAAAAAACGGACTCTATGCAAAGCATTTTGATAATACATTTCTATATCGTGCTCCCAAATTGCCGCACGTCCTGTTTCTCCACCTTCACATATTAACAAATCGCCTTTCTGTAAACGATATTTCCTTTGGGATTCATCGTCAAAAGCAGCTTCCTTGATGGTATTGAGAGAAATACCATTCCAATATACATTGATACTGCAAAGA
The DNA here is from genome assembly GCA_947167555.1 of uncultured Selenomonadales bacterium. GTDB lineage: Bacteria > Bacillota > Negativicutes > Selenomonadales > Selenomonadaceae > RUG12372. The sequence continues at coordinate 292 of CAMVIO010000143.1, read as the reverse complement.
TAAGGTTTTGAGATTCCGGCATCTTTGGTTTTATTGAGAGTTTTTCCAAGACCACTCACAGCAACCTCGTTTAGCCGCACCCATTCCCAACTCTCAGGAATCTCAAACGGAATCTCCTCTGCCTTTATCTCCGGCAGGTTTTTTTCCTTTTTCAGCTTCCCTTCTTTGATAAGCTGCGCCTTTTCCGCCTTGATCTCGCGCAGCAGTTCGGCGGCGGTTCCTTCCTCTTCGCGCTGCTCCACCAGCTTTCCCTCGATGGCTCGCTGCAATATGCTGTTTTTCAGTTGCTCCG